>CALCUN010000059.1 GCA_937906975.1 uncultured Bacteroidales bacterium | reverse complement strand
ACGATAAAGGGAGAAAACACCAGCCATATAGAAGAATTAGGTCAATATCGAGTAAAATATTTCTTTAACACCACTCTTGGATTTGTCCGTTGGGAATACTCTCTCCCAAATAACGAGAAAATAATATTAGAATTGCAATAGAAAAAATTTCATTAAGAGTTATGAGGTCTGATTTTGATAGTTTAATTCTTTATTATTCTATGTCAAGAGGTAAAAGATTGTTTGAGAATTTATCAAAATCAGACTCGAAAACTCTATCTTGAATGATACGATACTTTTCAAACTCTGTTTCGGCAAAAGTTTTTGCAAATTCAGAACTAACTTTTCCTGCATCATTCAATACTTCATCGCCTCCTGCTTGAAGAATAATATCAATTCTCTTTGCCCAATCTTCCATAGTCATAGGAATATGCCTGTCAGCCATACGCTCTGCAATATCAAGGACTGAATTAACTAATTTTCCCATATCTTCTAACTCTTTAGAATTAAGATAATTTTTTGCCACTGATACATCTGGCTTTACAATTTTTCCATTCGGAGCTTTTTCCCAAGTAGTTAATCCCATATTTTCTTTATCGGCATTTGCTCTGCTAACTATTAATTCAGCAGCGGTTAAGCCGTGAACTGCAAAATGTATCTTATTCTGAACTTTCTTAAAGAAAGCTTGTGTTGTAGGTGCATCTTTATTATAATCTATCGCAGTTGCATAGATGTCTGTTAGCTTTTGATAGAAACGTCTTTCGCTTAAACGAATTTCTCTTATTTCTGCAAGTAAGTATTCAAAATAATCTTCCCCTAAAAATCCCCCATTCTCCATTCGTTTCTTATCAATAACATATCCACGTATGGCAAAATGTCTTAGAACATTTGTACACCATTGACGAAATTGCGTTGCACGAATAGAATTTACACGATAACCAACCGAAATAATCGCATCAAGATTATAGAATTCTACTTCTTCTTTTGATTCTCCACGAAATCCTCGATTTACGATTGTTTCCATTTTGGAAATAGTCGTATCTTTATTAAGTTCTCCACTTTCAAAAATATTTTTTAAATGTTTGCTGATAGCAGGCACACCAACATCAAACAAAGTAGCCATAACCTTTTGAGTAGCCCAAATATTTTGATTTTTATAAACTACTTGCACTCCTTCTTCCTTTTCGTCAAGGACAAAGGTTAAAAACTCCATTGTACTATTTCTTATTTCAAGTTGTTTCATAATTGCAAAAATAATATAATTCCAAAGAATTTAGAAGTTATTTCTTTGATTTATTTTGCGAAGATTTTTAAAATTCTTTATAATATTTACTTTTTATAATCGTTCTTTTGCATATCAAATCAAATTATTTTAGATATAGAAGATGAATAAGAAATTGTATTTTTTCATTCTGCTGTTTTGTCCCTTTATTCTTTTGTCGCAAGAGATTTATACACCGAATAAAGAGTTTGTTTTTAAGGTTAGGTATGAGAATAATGGCGTTGTGAAAGAGTCTTATCTTAGTTTATGGACGCAAGACAGTGTTTGGATTTATGATAATGCTCAAAAGCAACTTTTTTATGCTTATCACGAGAATGCAGATTTTGAAACTCAAAAAACTTTTCCTTACGATAAAGCAGAGGAAACGGGATTTATTGAAACAAATGAAAAAATCTGGCTTCACCCTCCAAGAGAAGATTATTTTTATCTTTTTGAATATTTCCCCTTTCCGGAAATGAACTTTCCTGTTCAGTGCGAGAAAAAAGGGAAATATGCTTTTCTTGGCAGTATAGACTTTTTGGATAAATTTTCTCTTCTTCGTTACAAAACAAAGATTGAATGCGGAAAGCCAAACCTTATATACTATTACGGCAAAGCAAAGAATAGAACAGGAGAATGGTCGTTTAAATATGTTTTTGACAAAGAAAAAGGATTTGTAGAATGGCGTATAGAATACAATAAAACAACTTCTATACATCTAACCCTTGATAAGATTATTCCCCGATAAACATTTCTTTAAATTCTTTTTAGAAAAATTTCAAGCGAATAAAGTTTTAGGGGAATCATCTTTATTTTACGGAAATTTCATTTTGGGATTTTTGTAAAATTTTTGACGAAAATTGAGAGAAATTAAGGCTTAATTTTGTTGGATTTTGACTAATTTTCGCTGAAATCTGATTTTGGTAAAATAAAACAAAGAAATAATTTTCTAAAATCAAGAAATAATTTAATAAAGTAAAGAAATATTTTTCAAAAACAAAGAAAAAAATCAGCTAAAATAAAGAAATAATTTGCGTTTTTATGGCTCTAAAAAGTTAAGTCTTTGATTTAGTGATTTTTATTAAGGCTAAATATTTTAAAAATTTCGGACTAAGATTTTGTTTGCCGAAAATATCGCAAGCATTTGGCGTTAAGTGATAGGGAAAGTTTTTTATTTCCTACAATCTTATCTTAAATCTATAACATTAGCATGTGGATATGTTTGGGTTATGAAAGCAAAAATTTCGCTATTCTAAGAGAGTCTTTTTCTTCTTAATACAATTTATTAATACGTTCCTTTTAAGTTAAACTTATTTAAAATTTCGCAGAATTTAATACTTATAAAATTTTGTAAATACACAAAAAACAAATCACCGTATAAATGTACAATCGCTAACAAACAAAGTAAGGTTATTACTCTTTGGGGGTAATAGTTTAAAATAGTGTTTTGACAAATAAGAGTAAGCAATGATTTTTGATAATTGATGTTTTTAATCTTTAACTTCAATAAAGCAAAATGTTTTTTCTCTTTTTTGTGGAATAAAACTAAGAAATAATTTAATAAAGCAAAGAAATAATTTACGGAAACAAAGAAAAAAATTCTTAAACCAAAGAAAAAATAAAATGAAAACGCCGATTTTGTTCGCCACCACCGAACAAATTTGGCGTTTTTTGTTCGATACTACCGAACAAATTAAGGGTTTTTGGATTTATTTTTTGATAAAAAAGAACACTATAAAGCATTAAAAGACCAAAAGTGAAACAACTTGTCGCACTTTTGGTCTTATTGGTAATGAAATCAAGATTGATTTACTATTGTTGTGGTTTTGCTGATTCTTTTTGCTTTATTTCTATAATCTTATTATTGATTTCAGACCATAACGCAATCTTTAATGGATTGTTGCTGAAAGAAGATATATTTGCTTGATTGATTTTGCCAGATTTTTCAATCTCTTGTTTTATAGATTCCAATTCTTCAAGTTGTTTTATTTGTTCTTTAAAGCAGTTTTTAATTATTTCTTGAATGTTTATTGCTTGATTGTCAAATTGTAAATTTTTATAGTTATTATTTTTAAATAATCTCCAGAAATTTTTAACTCTTTTTTCTTCAATTGAATTTGAGTTACAATTATTTAAAAATTGCTCAAATTCTTCGTTGTTTCCAAATATTTGTTCGTAAAATAGTGCATGTGCTATCTCTGTGTGATGTATATAATTTGTTGAATTACCATAAATAACAAATTTTTCAAAATATCCATTTGGATTTTCTTCAATTGCTTTTTTCATTATAGTAAGAGCTTTATCTGTTAGAGTTATAGTATGTTCATTTACTTTTTCCCAACAGTTTTGAAATAACATTATACTTTCATCGGAGAATTTATCTTTAGATTCTATGAAATAATTTAATTGTATATCTTTTAATTCTTCAACGCTAAGTATGCAATTATTTTTGAAAGCATCTTCATTTCCCCAATATTGAATAAATTTATTTAAACATTGTGTTACTGGTATTTTTTGCGATGTATTTACCAAGAAGTCTTCAATAATATTTTTAGTATCTTCATTATATTCGTAATTTAGATGGATTACTAAATTTGGTTTTAGTAAAAGAGTTGTTAAGAAATCAAAGAAAATACTATTATAGTTATCACTGCAATAGTTGTATAAATCTAATGTATCTTTTAAATGTTCATTATCTCGGTACAATGGAATATTTTTAAAATAATTCATCACAGCAATGGAAATTTCTGCTTTTAATTGTGGTTTACTGCTGTTTTGTAATATTAGCTTTATAAAATTATATGCTTTTTTGTATTCCAAATCTTTGTTTATGAATATTTGACCTAATATTTCTTTTGTTCTATCTTCAAATTGAGAGTTATATTTCTTTTCAAATATTTCCTCAACTTTTTCTATTGTTATATTATCATTGTCAATGATAGTGCTAAGGCCTGATATTGTTAAAACTTTTTCATTTAATCTATACATGAAGTATCTATCAAAACAATCCACTTTATATATTGGGTTATTTGGTTCTTTATTTTTTTCAAATAAATATATTGGGTTATTTGGTTCCTTATTTCTTACAAATAAATATATTAATATATTAATAGGTATTTCAACATCGTCATTGTCGTTAATATAATTTTTAATCTTTTGTTTAAATTCCTCATCTTTTTCTTTATAAGAATCTATATCTATCGTAGGAACATTGTTTTTTTTGTTTCTGCGAGATTGTTGAATCATTTCTCTTTTTCGTAAAAAATAATCATTTAATATATATTGTTTATAATTTTGACTAAGATATAAAAAATCAAAAGTATTATCCCAAAGAGCAGAATGTAATTTAGGATATTTATATCTTAGTATTTCAAGGAAGAATAAATCTTGAAAATCAATTTCTGTTTGATTTTCATAGTTCTTATATGTTTCTGCTATTAATTTGAAAGAGTTATGAAAACCAATAACATCTCTCATAGAGAGTAATACTTTATTTACTAAAACACAGTCTTTGATGTTATTTGTAAATTCATCGTAACGATAATATATCATTTTATGTATTCTCTCATCATTTTTATCTATGTTGTCCCAAATGTCGCTAATTGTTTTAGAGATACGGCTTTTTAGTTCCTCGCAAATAATTCTTTCTTCAAATTTTGGAAGAGATATTTCTAAATTGAAGAATTTTTCTAAATAAAGTTTTGGATTTTCTATTCCTTTTTTCTTTAAAGTGTCGCAAATATAGGTGTTATCACAAGTAACGATAAACTGAATGTAAGGGAAGTTTGCGGTGTTTCTTATCAATCGCAAAACTTCTTTTATTTCATCAGCGTCTAATCTATCAACATCATCTATAAAAACTACGACTTTATGTTTACTTTCTTTAAGATAGTTTTTTATCGTATCGAAAGGGTCTTTGTCTTTATTTAAAAGGTTATTTACTCCTTTGGCAATAACTCTTAAAGGCTTTGCCGAATCATCATCAAGTAATAAATCAATATAATTATTAAAGTCAATAGATATATTAGGGAAGTATATTTTTAATTTATCTTTAAGTTGAGTAAAGAAATTTCTAATAATAATTGTTGGAGAATCGCACTTCCAAGCTTCAAATTCAATAATGCTTACTTTATTATCTTTTTCGTAATTCTTTTTTAATTGCTCTTTAAAAACAGTTTTGCCACTTCCCCAAGCACCACTTATAGAAACTGCAAAACTTCCTTCTTCATAGAAACATGTTTTTAAGGTATTATATGTTGTTTCATATATAGTCTTTCGATTATATTCATCTTTACAATCTTTTATTTTCTCTATTTCTAATTCAGGAGTGATTTGTTTACTAAATTTTCTTTTGCAGTATATTTTTACATCTAAAATAATTTCACAAATTAGAGGTAAAATAATTAAAAGAGTTGTCCATTTAGAAGTATATTGCCAATACCCAGAAAAATAACATAATACATTTATTACAACAAAGGCAATATAAAACATTAACCTTTTTGTATTATAAGTTTTTGTAACAATCCATTGTTTTATATAATATGTAATTATAATTGCAAAAGGTATTATATAAATATTGTTATTATTTATTTTTTCTGCTATTGGATCAACCCAAAATTTATTTAAGCATTCTACCCAAAAGTCCTTAAATATAAAAAACGAAATAAATAATAGTACTGCAAATGATATTTGATAGAAATAATCATTGAAGAATTGTTTGATTTTTTTCATATTTATAATGCTTATGTTGTGTGCAAATATACAAATAAATTGTTTGCTTGGTGATTATTAACAATGTTTGAAATACTCATTTTTTAATATTAAGTACAAAAAGTGTAATTACGATATATTGATTATAGATTTTTTTGACTACATTTGCCAAATAATTGTTGTGGAATTATGAGTGATATAGAAGTATTTGGAGACGATAGACATAAGATTATTCATTCTGATGCGATAATTGCTTTAAATAATATTGTGCCAGATAACTCAGTAGATTTAATATTTGCAGATCCTCCTTATAATATAGGGAAGGATTTTGCTGGTTGTAAAGATAAATGGGCTACAGATGATGCTTATTTGGATTGGTGTTATCAATGGCTTGATATATGTGTAAGAAAGTTGAAACCTAATGGGGCTTTTTATGTTATGACTTCAACTCAATTTATGCCTTATTTTGATATCTTTCTTAGAAATAAAATAACAATATTATCTAGGTTAGTTTGGTCTTATGATAGTTCTGGCGTTCAGGCAAAGCGATATTTTGGTTCTATGTATGAACCTATATTATTCTGTGTTAAAAATAAAACTAACTATACATTTAATGCGGAAGATATTTTAGTTGAAGCTAAAACAGGAGCCAAAAGAAAACTTATAGATTATCGTAAAAATCCTCCTCAACCATACAATAGTGAAAAAGTTCCTGGTAATGTTTGGGACTTTGCTCGTGTAAGGTATAGAATGGAAGAGTATGAAAATCATCCTACTCAAAAACCTATAGCATTATTAGAGCGTATTATTAAAGCTAGTTCAAATATTGGAGACTTGGTTTTAGATCCGTTTTCTGGAACATTTACTACTTCGTACGTTGCGAAATTATTAGGTCGTAGAACGATTGGAATAGAATTGCAAGAAGAATATATTAAGATTGGGCTTCGTCGTTTAGGTTTAGCATCAGAGTACAAAGGAGTTATGTTGGAGAAAGTAAACAAGGTATATAAGAGTATTACGGCAGAGTCTCATCAGCCAACATTATTTTTTCAGTAACATTATGGAGCATAGTTTTACATTAACAATAAAGGAACTTCTTCGTAAAGAATATGGAGAGAGTGGCTTAGAAATATTTGAACAAAGCCTTTTAATACAATATATTAACGAAAAAACAAAGTCTGTAAATAAAGGCTCAAAGTCTCGTCCTAGTTTTGCAAATTTATATGCGATATATGTAATTATTGAGGACTATATAGAGCATGGATTTGATAAAAATAAGAAATACAAAAATTATGAGGGAGCTCAATTTTCTAAGTTGTTCAATAGACAAAGAGAATTGCCTTTTGGAAGTAAATTACAAAATCATGCTCTTAATAATAGAATGAATGCGGAATTTCAAAAATATTTCCCAATTTCAGAAATAACACCAATTTTAAGGAACTTAGAGACTAATAGATATTGGATTAATGAAAATTTATTAGTTGTTCAATCTAGGAATAAAAAGTATAATATTGCGAAAGTTATTATTTCTATTATTGATGAGTATATAAAAGCAAAACAAGATTCATTTAAGCGTTTTATTGAACAATGCGAAAAATTGCAAAATATTGACAATAATGATGAAGAAGGTATTTATTGTTTTATAGAAGAGATACTTGCACCAAATGTAGATGCGAGACTGTTTGAAATAGTCAGCTATGCTATTCTTAAATATTATTATAAAGGGAAGAGTATAATATGGGGATATTCCTTTGAACAATTAAATGAAGAGAGTTTAAAATTGTATAAAACAGGAAGGACTAATGCAAACGATGGCGGAATTGACTTTGTTATGCGTCCTTTGGGAAGATTTTTTCAAGTAACCGAAACACTGGACTTTAAAAAATATTTTCTTGATATTGAAAAAGTAGGGTCTAATGGTCAAATTTCATGATGAAATCTCTGTAATTTACTGATTATTATTAT
>CALCUN010000058.1 GCA_937906975.1 uncultured Bacteroidales bacterium | reverse complement strand
ATTATAGGTGAGATAGGTCTTCGCCGAGCCACCAAACGACAGGAATTTTACCTTAGTATTTGAGCCGTAGTATCCCGCCTGAAACATATATGACTTGAGGTCTGTAGCACCACGGTCGATATAGCCATCCGAGCCGATATGCGTAAGACGCGCATCTACAACCCAGTGGTCACGCATGAGACCTGAAGATATGTGCAACGCCTGCTTATTGGTATTGTATGAGCCATAAGAGAGCGATGCGGAGCCACCAAACTTTGTTGAGAGTGCATCGGTTGTCATCGCCACCGAGCCACCAAAGGCTCCAGTACCGTTTGTCGAGACTCCCGCACCTCGCTGCACCTGAACACTACCTACCGAAGAGATAAGATCGGGCGTATCGTACCAATACATAGAGTGCGAGTCGGGGTTGTTCATCGCAACGCCATTGATAGATACATTTATACGTGTAGCATCCGTACCACGAAGGCGAATTGACGTAGCACCAATACCAATACCTATTACAATATAAATCAAAACGCCCTTTACAATTCCCCAAGACTCACGAGCAATAGTTGGCAAACGTTTTAAGAAAGGAGTATTTTCCGTTTTCCATTCCTCGCTTTGTAGGTTTGATTGAATTTGTGCCTCTTTTACCCAATTGCTTAAATACTTTTCAAGCCTCATCTTGCCTAAAATAAAACCTCCTATCATAGAAAGAAGAGTTCCACTAATGATATAGATTAGCGTTACTTTAAGTCCAAATGTTCCAAGAAACATAGCAACTGCTATTTCACTGATAAGAGGAGAAGCGATAAGGAAAGTGAGAGTTACTCCCAAGGGAATGCCACCTCTTACAAAGCCTATGAAAAGTGGTACTGAGGAGCAAGAGCAAAAAGGAGTAATACCTCCAAACAAGGCTGCAAGAAAATAATCCAATCCATAGAGTTTGTGCGTTGAAAGATAGTTTCTTAGTTTTTCTATTGGGAAATAAGCGTTGATTATTCCCATTACTAAACTTATAAAAAAGAGTAAAAGGATTATCTTAATGCTATCGTAAAGGAAAAAGTTGAGAGCAACACCCAAACGACTGCTTGCGTCTAATCCAAAAAGATTATAAACTACAAAATCTGCAAAACTTTGTATCATAACTTTATATTTTTATTATTTTTAAATGTTTGCAATTCGTAAAATAACGAACATTATTTACATAAAAAAGAAATGTTGCATTACTTACAACAACTTTCTTTTTTATCTGCTAATTGATTGAAAAAGTCTTTGAATAGATTTTGTGCTAATGTCCAATTCTCACGATTTATGCAGTATTTAACTTTTGGAGTTTCAACCTCGCCTTGAATAAGTCCTGCTTCTTTCAATTCTTTTAAGTGTTGAGAAACCGTAGCCTTTGCAATAGGAAGCTCTTCGTGAATATCGCCAAAATAACACGTGCTTTGCTTTGCAAGAAACTGCAAGATAGCAATGCGAGTAGGGTGTCCCATAGCCTTAGCAAAGCGAGCAATCTGCTCTTGATTAAGATTTGTTTCGCTATTGTTCATAAAAAATTACTCATTTATTGTTCGCAAAATTACAAACAATATTTTAATTGACAAAATCTTTGCTTATTTCTTGAAAAATGCTACTTTTGCAATCAAAAACTGTGTAAATACACAAAAATTGTTTGTGGAATGAGGTTTGGAAGAGAGAAATATATAGAAAAACTGATTAGTTATAGACATAATCATTTAATTAAAATTGTAACAGGGCTTAAACGTGTGGGGAAGTCTTACTTACTTTTTAATCTTTATAAGCAATATCTTGTGGAAAATGGGGTTGAGGAAAATCATATTATTGAAATTCAACTTGATTCTTTTGGCCATAGGAAATTTAGAAAGGCAGAAGTATTGTATGAATATGTAGAAAGTTTAGCAAAACAAGATTCTAATATGTATTATGTTATGATTGACGAAGTGCAAATGTTAGAAGATTTTGTTGATGTATTAAATGGTTTTCTTCATATAGAGAATGTTGATGTGTATGTTACAGGAAGTAATGCAAAGTTTTTATCATCTGATATTATAACTGAATTTAGAGGTAGGGGTAGTCAGATTCATCTTCAACCTTTATCGTTTAAGGAAATTAAATCTAATTCAGCGGAAGATATACACTCGCTTTGGCAAGATTATATCTATTATGGAGGTTTGCCAATCGTAGTATTGGAAAAGGATAAAACTAAAAAAGCAGATTTATTACAAGAGTTGATAAAAGAAACCTATTTGAGTGATATTATAAATAGAAATAAGATAAAAAATGATGCAGAGTTGGAGGAGCTATTTAGTATTTTAGCATCTAATATAGGAGCTTTGACTAATCCAACTAAACTTGCTAATACATTTAATTCAGAAAAGAAAATAAAAATCAATCATAATACAATAAAACTTTATGTGGATTATTTTATAGATTCCTTTCTCATTAACAGGGCTGTGCGTTATGATATAAAAGGCAAGAAATATATTGATACGCCTTATAAATATTATTTTGCAGATATGGGATTGAGAAATGCCTTACTTAATTTTAGACAAGTAGAACCCACTCATATTATGGAGAATATATTGTATAATCATCTTATAGGAAGTGGATATAAAGTTGATGTAGGCAGTCTTACTCATTATTTTAAAAATGCAAATGGTAAAACACAAAGAAGTGTTTTGGAAATAGATTTTGTTTGTAATAAAGGAAGTGAAAGAATTTATATTCAATCGGCGTATTCTTTACCAGATGAAGAAAAACAAAAACAAGAGCAACGTTCATTAACTCTTACTAATGATTCTTTTGTTAAAATAATTGTTACAACAGATAATATTCCAACACATACAATGGATAATGGTATAATTATGACGAATTTATTTGATTATCTTCTTAATTAATAACAATGAATATGGAAAATTTTGATAAATTAAAAACAAAATTGGTTGTTTTGTTTACTTCTATTATTTTAGTGATATTGGTAATTTTTGTGTATATTTTTTGAAAAGCTTTAGTCATA
>CALCUN010000057.1 GCA_937906975.1 uncultured Bacteroidales bacterium | reverse complement strand
TTTTAACTAAATTTGAATAATAATGAGTTTTAAAATTGTAGTTTTGGCTAAACAAGTACCTGACACAAGAAACGTTGGAAAAGACGCTATGACAGCAGAAGGTACTGTAAACAGAGCCGCTTTGCCTGCTATTTTCAACCCAGAAGACTTAAATGCGTTGGAAATGGCTTTGCATATAAAAGATAACATCGAAGATGCCGAAGTTTGCGTTCTTACAATGGGACCATCAAGAGCAGCAGACATAATAAGAGATTCACTGTATCGTGGAGCAGATTATGGTTATGTAATTTCTGATAGAAAAGTTGCAGGTTCAGACACCTTAGCAACTTCTTATACTATTAGTCAAGGTGTTAAAAAATTAGGAAAAGTAGATTTGATACTTGCAGGTCGTCAAGCCATTGACGGAGATACAGCACAAGTTGGACCACAAGTAGCAGAAAAATTAAACATACCTCAAATAACATACGCAGAAGAAGTAATGGACGTTAATGAAAACAAAATTCAAATCAAACGTCGTCTTGAAAGAGGTATAGAAATAGTAGAAAGTGGCTATCCTTGTTTGATAACAGTTCACGGAAGTGCTCCTGAATGTCGATTCCATCACGCAAAAAGATTGATGAAATACAAATACGCTATGTCAGAGGCAGAAGCTGCTGAACAACAAAAAGACTGCACAGCACTTTGGGAAAGAAAACCATACTTAAAAATCGAACAATGGTCAGCAGCAGACATTGAAGCAGAAGACAATCGTTTAGGATTGAGTGGTTCACCAACCAAAGTAAAGAAAATAGAAAACGTAGTTCTTGCCGAAAAAGAAAGCATCAATGTAGAAAATACCGAAGAGGCATTAAACGACTTGGTAAAAGAATTGATTGCTACACATATTATCGGTTAATTTCTAATTAAAATTGTAATCGAAAATGAATAATATATTTGTATATTGCGAAATTACAGAAGAAGGATTGATTGCTGACGTAAGTTTGGAATTAATATCCAAAGGTAGAAAATTGGCTGATGATTTATCTTGTCAATTAGAAGCAATCGTAATAGGTTCTAATGTAGAGAAATTAGAAGAAACCCTATATCCATACGGTGTAGATGTAATCAACTACGCTAACGACAAAAGATTAAGCCCTTACCAAACCCTTCCACACTTTTCAATAGTAACAAAACTATTAAAAGAAAAACAAGCACAAATTTGCTTATTTGGAGCAACAAGCGTTGGTAGAGACTTAGCACCAAGAATTTCATCATTATTAGGTTGTGGATTAACAGCCGATTGTACCTCATTAGAAATAGGTTCTCACGAAGACAAAAAAGCAGGAAAAGTATATGACAAACTATTATACCAAATACGTCCAGCTTTCGGAGGAAACATCATAGCAACAATCATCAACCCTGAAACAAGACCTCAAATGGCAACAGTACGTGAGGGAGTAATGAAAAAAGAAATCTACTCCGAAACTCACAAAGGTTGCTTAAACATTTTAGATGTTGAAAAATACGTAGAAGAAAACGACTTTTGTGTAAAAATACTTACAAGAGAAATTGAAGCACAAAAAATCAATATCAAAAACGCACAAATCGTTGTAATCGGAGGATACGGAATGGCATCAGGCAAAGACGGATTCAAACTAATACACGACTTAGCAAAAGTATTAGGCGGAGAAGTTGGAGCAACAAGAGCAGCCGTAGATGCAGGAATGACAGAACACGAAAGACAAGTAGGTCAAACAGGTGTTACAATCAGACCAAAACTATGTATCGCATGTGGAGTTTCAGGAGCAGTTCAACACAGAGCAGGAATGGATCAATCCTCAAAGATAATAAGCATCAACACCGATCCAAAAGCACCAATCAACTCCATAGCAGATTACACAATCATAGGTGATGCCTTTGAAATAATACCAAAACTAATCAAGTATTACAAAGCAAACACCAAGTAATAAACAAATAACTATATAGATATGGGTAATTTTTTTAATGATAATGAGAATTTAAAGTTTCATCTTCACCACGAATTGATGGAAGAAATCGTTCGTTTGAAAGAAAGAGACTATGCAGATAAAGACAAATATGATTTCGCACCAGAAAACTTTGAAGACGCAATAGACTCATACGAAAGAGTATTAGGCATCATAGGCGAAATATCATCAGACGTACTTGCAGAAAACGCAGAAAGCGTAGATAAACAAGGACCAAGAATAGAAAACAACGAAATCATTTACGCAGACGGAACACAAAAAAATCACCAAGCATTAACAGATGCAGGCGTATATGGATTAAGCCTACCAAGACAATACGGCGGCTTAAACTTCTCATACGTTCCATACGTAATGGCAGCAGAAATCGTTTCAAGAGGAGATTGTGGATTCGCAAACATTTGGGGACTACAAGACTGTGCAGAAACAATATATGAATTTGCATCAGAAGAAATCAAAAACGAATTTCTACCAAGAATTAACAAAGGACAAACCTGCTCAATGGACCTAACAGAACCAGACGCAGGTTCAGACCTACAAGCCGTAGGATTAAAAGCAACCTTTGATGAAGCAGCAAATTGTTGGAGACTAAACGGAGTAAAACGCTTTATCACAAACGGAGATGCCGACATAAAACTAGTACTTGCAAGAAGTGAAGAAGGCACAAACGATGGTAGAGGATTAAGCTACTTTGTTTACGATAGAGCAAACAAAGCCGTAACCGTAAGACGTATAGAAAACAAATTAGGAATCAAAGGCTCTCCTACCGCAGAACTAGTATTCAACAACGCACCAGCACAACTAGTTGGAGACAGAAAACTAGGACTTATCAAATACGTGATGAGCCTAATGAACGGAGCAAGACTAGGAGTTGGAGCACAATCAGTAGGACTAGCAGAAGCAGCATGCAGAGAAGCAGTTAAATACGCAAACGAAAGAGAACAATTCGGAAAAGCCATCATCAACTTCCCACAAGTATATGAAATGCTTGCAAACATGAGAGCAAAAACCGATGCAATCCGTACCCTACTTTACGAAACAACACGTTGCGTAGATATGTACAAATCACTTGAAGCAATATCAAGAGAAAGAAAACTAGAAAACGAAGAACGCACAACCCTTAAAACCTACTCACGCTTAGCAGACGCCTTCACACCACTATTAAAACTATTCTCATCAGAATACGCAAACCAAATCACATACGACTGCATACAAGTACACGGAGGAAGCGGATTTATGAAAGACTACGCATGCGAAAGATTTTATAGAGACGCACGTATCCTAACAATCTACGAAGGAACCTCACAACTACAAGTAGTAGCAGCAATCAGAGGAGTAGTATCAGGCGCTTACCTAGGAAGAATAAAAGAATACGAAGCAATAGAAGTAAAACCAGAATTACAAGCATTAAGAAACACACTTATCCAATTAAGAGAACAATTTGAACAATGCTACGAAAAAGTAAAAGAATTCGGTTCATCATCAGAAGCATTCGATTTCAATTCAAGAAGACTAGTAGAAATAGCAGGATACTTAGTGATGAGCAACTTGCTAATCAATGACGCAAACAAAAACGATATGTACACAAAATCAGCACATATCATGACAAAAATAGCACAAGCCGAAATTGAAAAAGCAATCACATACATCAACAACTTCGACCCACAAATCCTTGAAGACTATAAAAACATAATAGCAGAATAAAAAAAAGGATTAACACAATAACACCAAAAAACTCGTAAGCATCAAACCTTACGAGTTTTTTTCTTTTTTGTATCTTTGTTGAAATAAAACTTTAAGCCATGAGATATAATATTTTAGGATTTGACCAAGAAAAGGTGTTAGAATTAAAGACTTTTATAGAAGGTAAAGAAAAGAAATTAGACTTATCAGATTTGCTTATTCTCAATCACATCTATAATTTTTCAGAACGCAAAGGCATTAAAACCATAACACAAAATGGAATAGAATACTATTGGGTTGAATACAACACAATCTTAAACGAGTTACCAATCCTCAACATAAAAAAGCCTGCTTTAAGAGATAGAATTGACAAAATGTGTGCCTTAGGATTGATTGAAAAAACTCTTGCAAAACAAGGACAATATTCTAATATGACATGTTTCAGAATAGGAATAAATTTTGAGAACGTGTTATTTAAAACAACAGAGAGGACTAAATCCAAACAACAGAGGGGTGTCAATTTAAACACACAAGGGGTGTCAATTCAAATTGAGGACATGAATAATAATATAAATAATATAAATAAAAATAATAAAAAAGAAAATATATTAAAAGAAGATTCTTTTTTTGAACAATGTTGGGAAGCATACAACAGAAAAGGCAATAAAGAAAAAGCAAAAATTCAATGGAATAAAATCCCCGAAGAAAAAAAACAGCAGATTTTTGAACACATTGACGCATACGTGTACGTAAGAGAGTTTCAATTTCAAAAAAACTTTGAAAAATATTTAAGCGACAAAGAATACGAAACCGTTGTAGCGAACAAACTCGGCATTGTTTACGATCCCGAAGAAAAAATGAAAGAAAAAAACAGAAAAACGCTTTGATTTAGAAAATTATTTCAAAGAAATATTTTTTTCTTTCTTTGATTTTTTTCAATTTTTCTTTGTTTTTTTTGTACATTTGTAAATAGAAAAAAGCAGTAAGAAATGAGTAAATTTACAGAAAATACAAGAGTACAAGTTCCAGCGGCTTTACATCTCTGTAAACTTGGTTATACTTATTTAGATAATATTAGTGATTAGGTTTTAATGAAATAATTAAGGAGTAAATTATGGGAAATTTATATAACATATATTGTGATGAAAGTTGTCAT
>CALCUN010000056.1 GCA_937906975.1 uncultured Bacteroidales bacterium | reverse complement strand
GTCCAACCCCAAAGTTTACTATCGACCGTGCGGAGGTATATAATGTACCCACCAAGGCTCGTATGGGTAAGTATACAGGTGACTACATAGATAGTCTTGGCGACAATTATCAGTTTGAATTTGTTGATGGCGACCCCAATACTGATGTAGATAAGCCCTTTGTTATCAGTGGCAGTGCCTTTAGCAATACTGAAATCTACCATACAACATCGAAGGACCTTCTTCCAGGCTCTTCCGACCTTATTGAGTTTGGCTTCTATATGCCCGAGCATATGGTTACGCCTTACACTATTCAGCTTCCAAGCACAATGACTCCTGAGGAGAAGGAAAAATTCCTCCAAGAAGAGAAGAAAAAAGAAGCGCAAGTAAAGAAAGAAAAAGCAGCTGCACCAGCACCTGAATTTATTTCAACCTCTTATGTAAAACTAACAGGACCTGTATTAACAGGAGAGAAAGTTGACTTATCTCAATTCAATAAACCTAAAAAACAACAACCTGTTGCCTCATCAAGCAAAGGTAAAATAGAAAATAAAGAAAAACAAGATAAGGAGAAGGATAAAGATAAAAAGAAAAGAAAAAGAATAAAACCTACTCCTGCACAACAAGTGCAAAATAATAATAACTCTACTACACCTGCCGCTGCTCCTAAAAAGGATAATAAAAAACATAAGGCAAATAAAAAAGAAGTTAAGAAAGTAGAATTAGACTCTAACGAAATAGAAAAGCAAATTAAAGAAACATTGGCAAGATTATCGCCAATGGGTAAAAGTAAAACTTCTAAACACCGTAGAGATAAACGTCAATCCATTTCACAACACATGCAAGAAGAGATGTTGCAAGAAATGGAACAACAAAAAATCTTAAAAGTAACAGAGTTTGTTACTGCTAATGAACTTGCAAATATGATGGACGTTCCTGTTACAAAGATTATCGCATCTTGTATGTCCTTAGGAATGTTCGTTTCAATCAACCAAAGATTAGACGCAGAAGCAATTCAACTTATCGCAGACGAATTTGGATACTCAATTAAATTCGTTAGTGCAGACGTTGTTGAAGCATTGAGTGAAGAAGAGGAAGTAGATAGAGAAGAAGATATGCAACCACGTTCTCCTATCGTAACCGTAATGGGACACGTTGACCACGGTAAAACTTCTCTTTTGGACTACATTAGAAATGCAAACGTAATTGCAGGAGAAGCAGGGGGAATCACTCAGCACATCGGAGCTTACGAAGTATCACTTCCAGAAAGCGGAAAGAAAATCACATTCTTAGATACACCAGGACACGAAGCCTTCACAGCGATGCGTGCTCGTGGAGCTAAGATGACAGATATAGCAATTATCGTTATCGCTTGTGATGACAAGATAATGCCTCAAACAATAGAAGCTATCAACCACGCACAAGCAGCAGGCGTTCCAATCGTTTTTGCATTAAACAAAATAGACCGCCCAGCAGCAGACCCAGATAGAATTAAATCAGAACTTGCTAATATGAACTTATTAGTAGAAGATTGGGGCGGAAAAATACAATCACAAGAAATATCAGCCAAAAAAGGTACTAATGTAGATTTACTATTAGAAAAAGTATTGTTAGAAGCTGAAATGTTGGAGTTAAAAGGTAATCCAAACAAGAGAGCAAAAGGTACTGTAATAGAATCATCATTAGACAAAGGTAGAGGATACGTAGCAAAAATACTTGTACAAGACGGAACAATACGTCAAGGCGATGTAGTCTTAGCAGGAGCCACATACGGAAGAGTAAAAGCTATGTATAACGAAAGAAATAAACTCTTAAAAGAAGCAGGCCCTTCAGCACCAGTATTATTATTAGGTTTGAACGGAGCACCACAAGCAGGAGACACATTCAACGTTATGCAAAGCGAAAAAGATGCCAAAGACCTATCGAACAAACGTACACAATTACAAAGAGAACAAGGCTTAAGAACACAAAAACACATAACATTAGACGAAATAGGTAGAAGAATTGCGATAGGAGACTTCAAACAATTAGACTTGATTGTAAAAGCAGACGTGGACGGTTCGGTAGAAGCATTGTCAGACTCATTGTTGAAACTATCAACACCAGAAGTACAAGTAAATGTAATCCACAAATCAGTAGGACAAATCACAGAATCAGACGTATTGTTAGCAACAGCATCAAATGCAATCATTATAGGATTCCAAGTACGTCCGTCAGTTGGAGCAAGAAAGCTTGCAGAACAAGAACAAATAGACATAAGACTATATTCAATTATTTATACTGCAATCAACGAATTAAAAGATGCGATAGAAGGTATGCTTTCTCCTGAAATCCAAGAAAAGATAGTAGCAAACCTTGAAGTAAGAGAAACATTCAAAATCTCAAAAGTTGGAACAATTGCAGGTTGTATGTGTTTAGATGGAAAGATTGCACGTTCAACTAAGGTTAGAATAATTCGTGATGGTATAGTTGTTTATACAGGAAAACTTGCTTCATTGAAACGTTTCAAAGACGATGTGAAAGAAGTAGTAATGGGACAAGACTGCGGATTGAACATAGAAAACTTCAACGACATCAAGGTAGGCGATATTATAGAAGGCTACGAAGAATTAGAAATAAAGAGAACATTAAAATAAATGCTGAAAAGCATGCCTTCATAGTTCAAGGGATAGAACGAAAGTTTCCTAAACTTTAAATGTAGGTTCGAGTCCTACTGGAGGTACAACAAAAGGCTAAATCGTAAAGATTTAGCCTTTTGTTGTTTAAATTATTTTGTACTTTTGCAAGAGTAAATTTAATGTAATAGAAATAAAAAGAAAATAAGATATGGAAACCAGAGTTTATTACGGACAATATTCCTTAAAACAGGTCTAATGGTCAAATTTCATGATGAAATCTCTGTAATTTACTGATTATTATTA
>CALCUN010000055.1 GCA_937906975.1 uncultured Bacteroidales bacterium | reverse complement strand
AAAGCCTTTCAATAAATCAATCCGTTCTTGCAGTCCGTTGATTTTTTCTTGCAATCCGTCAATGGCATCTTGAATGTCTTGTCTGCTCCCACCCCAGTAATAGCCGTAGTAAGCCAGCGAGCATATTGGCAAATGTCTTTCAAACATTACCTTTGCAACTAAATTGTGGACTGATTCAACGGATGTTTTATAACCATTTTCCGTTAAGGCGATCGCTAACTCTTTCATAGAGAGGGCGTTATCCTTGCCTTTGTGTTGGAATAAAATCTCAACCAAAAGGTTGTCTCTTTCAAATGCTTTAAACCGTCTCTCGCCCCGCATTTTTCCGTTCTTCATTCCCTTTTATCCTTTCTTATTTGTCGGCACATCCGTAAACCAATTCCCAAGCTCCAGCTTCGGTATAGCCGCACTCTTCAATTAGATACCCTACCTGATCCAGCTCGTTCATTCCTTTGTAACCGCCATTGAAGAACCAAGCGGTTGCCATTTCTCTATTACGTTCCATAATTTCGTGAGCGTTCATTTTCTTTTCTCCAATTCTTAAATTTGAGTTGTTTTCAATCGCTTGTATTCATCGGGATTTTGCGAATAATAAATTGACATAACCTCTCCCAGCCTTTGAGCCATTTTATCAAGGGGTTGGGGAGATAGATTGTCTACAGGCGTATTGCCCACAAAAAATGTACAAGTAAGCTTTTTTTCCTTCCTTGCCATATAAATGCTCCTTTTAATCGTTTGCTGTTATAGTATATAAGTTTAGTCCTCTTCGTCACAAGAGCTATACATAGCATCAAGCACTTCACGGTTGATGCCTGCTTCCAATAAAGCGTTGCCCTTCTTTTCAAGATCACGGAGCTGATAAAGGTACTGCCTACGCTTATATTTCAATCTTGCTTCTCTACGGGCTAATGCCACCGCTTCGGAATTATTAAGTCGCTCTATTTCCTGTTCAACTTCTTCATCGGTTAAAAAACCTTCATACTTTGCCATATTGTTTCTCCTAAAAGAGTTGTTATCTCATTTATTATATATGTATTTTTTGATTTTGTCAAGAAAAAAAGAAATGTATATACACATTTTTCGTGTTCTTTTGTAAAGAGGCGAAAAGAAAGCACAATGTATAGGTGGATTTAGAATTAATTGTCCGTATATATGAGCACGAAATTAAAGTAAAGTTGTTTTTGGGTAAAGTGCTATAAATCATCGTGCGCGATAAGTAAACGACGGCATTGTCTGCTATATTAACGCAAACGATAATTTATTATTGTTTTATTTATGCTTTAAAAATTGAGCATTTTGCGACGGTAATCAAATGCCATCCAATATTGTTTTTGCAAAGATGGTGAAAGGAACGAACGGCCAAGTAACTCTTTAACTAAAGGTTGTTCTGCCGCGAACATATCAATCTCTTGTTTTATTACTTTTATAGGAAGTCCAATACGCTTACCGAACTCTTCAAAATCAGAACGGCTGATGGTGTGAGTATCAGAAAATGCCATTCCCTCCTTAAAGAGACCTTTGTCAAGAGCAAAAATATGAGGATTCATAAGCTGCAAAGATGTATTGATAAGGTCATAGGCAGGAGATAGACGATATTCACCATTACGTTCTATCAAAGAAAAGTTCTTTAAGTGTGCATCATCATTCAATGTAACAAAGTTGAACAGGATTATGCGGAAAAATCTACGTATATCAATCAATGTAGCCTTTACATAGCGATGTATTACCTCGGCACACTCTTCGTAGCTGGCTTTGTCATATTTGTAATTAGATCCTGCGTTATCTTTTGTGTAACCCAATAATGCAGCGAAGTCCTCTTGTTTGTATTTACCCTTACTATGTACGTCAAATCTGCGTGTAATATATGCAGGAGTGCCATCATCAAAGAAGCAAAGCGCATTTGCAGCCGTTTCAATACCATATACCTGTGATGCAATTTGCATGGTTACATGCTCGTTTGCAACACAAAAATCTCTATTTATGATTTGATATGCTGTAGGACGTGGTTTAAGAATGAATGTTCCTTGTTCTCCTTCACGAATATAGCGTAGTTTATCATCATCTACAACAATGGAAAATTTGGGCTGAGCGCCTGAGAGCGATATACGTCCAACACTTTTTACAGCTTCATTTGCCTCAACTGTTCCTGTGTCTGGACTTGCTTCAGAGAAAATATGAGATACAGCATGACCATCAAATAGAGTTCTTCGAGCTATAGGCGAATAGGTATCATAGCCCTCTTGTAATATTGAAGGGCAAACAGTTAAATCTTTCATAATTCTATCGGTTTAACGGTAATGGCTCCAACGGTATCATATTGACAAGTAGCCAATAGTATTCCAAAATCATCTTCAGGATCAATACGAAGTAGTTGAGATTGTATTTGGCGATTGTCCCCTTCTGATAGCATATTTGCGAATACAGAAAATAGGAACGGTGAACTATAAGGTTCAGAACGAAGCGGTAATGTCAGACTTACTGCATCACAATTTTCACTCAACAAATATGCTTTATCGTAAGTAAACATAAACTCACGATTGTCATTTTCAATTAATACACCTGCCTTTATTCCGTGTAGATACACTTCACATTGTCTCATAATGTTAATCCTTTAACTTAGTTACAAGTTGTAATCCTAACACATCGCATACAGAAAGTAATGTATCAATACGCGGATTTCCTGTACCACGTTCGATAGCAACAATTGTATTTATACTCACAACAGCCAAATCAGCCAAATCTTGTTGCTTGATTTTAAGAGCTAATCTGCGAGCCTTAATCTGCATTCCCAACGCTTTCATATTCACAATATATTGGTATTTGATGCAAATATAGAGTGTTTTAACGAACAAAACAAGCAGAATTCACAATATATTGCGAATTTGGTTAAATATGAGTTATTTTCGATAGCATTATGTGACAAAATCACAGTATAATGTGATTCTTCTATTTATAATCCGCCAAATCATGTATTTTAAAAGCGATTTGGCGGATTATGTGTGTGAAGAGTATTTAGAATTCAAAATTACAGGATAGAAAATCGCTCCAAGCAACAGTTATTCTGCTGACTTGGAGCGAATCTTATATACTTGCCCTTATCTTGCAACCAGGATTGTCCTCGCAGGCCTCCTTGTATTTTATCAGCCAAGGAACAAATCCATCATAAGAACCCCATCCGTTTGCAGGATTAAAAGGAAGGAGTTTTTTCCTATTCTCAACCATATAGGCGATACCTTGAGCAAGAATCTTACTCATTATAGAGGTGGTAATATTGCCATTCTCTCCAGGCTCCCATACATAGTCATATAAAGTACCCTTATACTCCTTATTCCTGTATTTAACACAGATGGGAACTTGCAGTGCCATTCTACTCATGTTGTGAGTGATGTTTGCACTCCACTCTGTCTCCTCTGTGGCTACATCGTCGGGAACAATCATGAAAGTACTACCACATGCAGCATGGGTTGCATTGTATTTCACCATTTTAGGTTTCTTGTATATTATTGTTACATCTAAGCTCATAATCTATAACTGTTTATCTTATGTTTGTGTCATTAAATCGTTTATCTTGTTATCAAACCATTCTCCAAAGTCGGGGAAAACGGTATTGCCATTTTCATCTTTACCACTATGAGGAGCAAATTCAGGCTCGTTGTTCTTCAACCATTCACATTGCTCAATGAAAGACTTTCTTACCTTATTCAGGCTAATCCTTGAATACTTTTTGCAATAAGCAAGAAATTTAAAGATGCTATTGCCGAAAATCATTTCATCTTCATTGGTATATGAAGGTGAAAAACTTACAATCTCCTTCCCATTAATATTATACTTCTCATAGTATGGTTTCAATTCTCCTGTATATGAGATACGTAGAACAGAGTCCTTCATAAAATGATTTTCCTTAACCCAAGAGTATGCTATATCAACAACTCCACTGGCGTTTATTATATCATAACGATTGCCATACCTTTGCACTATGCAATAATATTCAGGCAGGTCATTAGGCTTCATTTTTGTTTTGTAAAGTCTATTCTTTCTATCTGCATATACATCCCCATTCCAACGATGGATATTTCCATTGTCATCAACAGAGTAATGGACTTCGTAAAAATATCTATTTGATAGGTTCTTCATAAATTCACTAAATTTTCAATTATGTGATTTCTATAAATCGTTTGCCGTCAAATCCAGCAAGATGCTCATTGTAATAGACATAGCCAAGCTGATTGCAGACAAGGCGTGTATTCCCGATGATTGCCTCCTCGTTGGCGTGTGAGTGTCCGAAAATCCACGCATCAATGCGGCTATCAGCAATAAAGTTGCCCAATTCAGTAGCGAATGCACTATTCAGCAAGCTGCCTTTATGCTCGGGAGCCACAACGGCCATTGATGGCAGATGATGAGTTACTACCACGATACGCTCGGCGGTGCTCTCAGCTACACTCTGCTTGATAAAGTCCAGACACTTCTCGTGCTCAGCATTAAAATCAGCAGGCGTAAAGCGACGACCATTATACAGAATCTGCCGAAAGTCATTCATTCCACGATGTACAAAATACTCATCCTCTGGACGAATGTGCGACCAAAGGGTTGAGAGGATAAAATCAACATTATCAATTCTCACAACCTTGTTTTGGTAGTAATGCACATTAGGCAGAATCTCACGACTCCAGCTATCGCCATAGGCTAACACATCACCATTTCCATAGAACTCGTGGTTCCCAGGAACAAGTAACACCTCTCGGTAGTTTGCCGATGCCCACTTCCAGAATCTTAAATTAGGGAGTGTTCTATCCCGTAAATAACCGGTATCACCTGCAAAAACCAACACATCACCAGTAACCTCAAATGGCTCACTCTTTATAAATCTTAAATTATCTGACAACTCCAAATGTATGTCAGATGCGTATTGTATTTTCATAATTTCTACATTTTACCGCATCCCTGCGTAGTTAATACTAAATCTTGTTGATTGCCATTGGACGGAATAGACGGAGAGGAAGAACGTCACCAATGGGTATAAAACAAAAATAGTTGGAAAGTTTGGTAAGGACTCTCCAACTATTCTGTTGTTATTTCTCTAGCGAGATATAGGCATCTAACTATATCTCTATTGATTTATACGTTTGTTGGAAAGTTAAACCGATGGATTCAATGCTAAGAGTATGAACATACGACATACCTTCAAAGCATTTGTTGCCTCGAATTGATGTTGTTAATATGTTCATTCTACTTTGCTGCATTGCTAAATTTTATATGGTTTTCAAAAGTGGGTGCAAAATTACATAATAATCAGATAAACCTCCAAATAAATTGCGGAATTTCTTTTTTATGATGAATTCGGGCTAACCAACTAAGTGTCGATTGGACAAATCATCACTTGCAAGGGCTTGCCCTTTGTCCAATATAATC
>CALCUN010000054.1 GCA_937906975.1 uncultured Bacteroidales bacterium | reverse complement strand
AAGCTATACCGATAGAAAGCAAATTAATTGGTTTCATATTTCTATTAAATTATTAGTTCTCTTTTTGCGACTGCAAAGTTACAAAAAAATGATGATATATGCAAATATCAATCTAACTGTTTACGATATACAGAATCTAATGTATTTCCGTCTTTATCTTTCCAATCTGACCATCCATTCGAAGATCGTCCCAATACAAATGTAGCCGCTGTACTCGGACTCGAAAAAGTTTTATCGGAAATCATCACAAAATTACTTTCTTTCTGTTCTGCATACTCTTCCAATAATTTTTCCCTTTTATCCTTCCAAGGAAAAGAAGGAACTACCTCTTTTACAATAAAGCTACCTTTTAATATAGTAAAGCCATTAGAACCATAAAAACCTTTAGCTTCACATCCTTTACGATTTGCATAGAATAAGTGTTCTGTCTTCGGCTGCACCACATCAAAAATATTACAACCGATAAACGAAGCTAAGAATTTCACATCTTCAAAGAACTCATCAATAGAATCTCTTTGATATTCAGGTAAATTTGGCGCTTTAGGAGTTTGCTTATTATCACTTAGCACAAAAGTATTTGCTTTTTTAGCTTCATCAATAGCCTTATGCTCTAAATATTGAACATCAACTTTTGTCATATCGGCATCTTTCGATACAAATATGAGTGCCTTTTGCCAAAAAGATTTTTTACTATCATGATCCTTAACACGTTCTCTAAAGTTCTCGGTCTCGCCTATATATGCTTGAGGTTTAGTATTTTCATCCTCTCCAAGTAATATATAAAATGCCGGCTTTTGTAATTTCCCTTGCGTATTTAAATAAGAAAGATTCGAACGTGGGATAACAAACATTTGACAAATCTTATTGCTAATAAAAGCATATTGAGTTCCCTTAGGATCTCCATCAATTAAATAAGTAGTTACAGTCTTGCCCATTTTATAATTCTCCTCCTATATTTTTAAATCTCTCAACGAAGTCTTTTATTAGTTTGAATACTTTTTGTTTTTTTGTTAGATACATAGGATTTAATGGACTCATTTTAGGTAAAATATCATTAAAATCAGTTCCATTATCACTAACAAATTCACGTTT
The DNA here is from genome assembly GCA_937906975.1 of uncultured Bacteroidales bacterium. Lineage (GTDB taxonomy): Bacteria > Bacteroidota > Bacteroidia > Bacteroidales > P3 > Onthomorpha. The sequence continues at coordinate 4,179 of CALCUN010000054.1, read as the reverse complement.
TAATGAAATAGAAATATATCTTTTTGCATTATCATAGTTTAGGTTTTCTTTCTCAATTAACTCTAAGACTTCTTGTTTTAATTTGGATTGAGCATATTTATAAAAAGATTCCAATATACCAGATTTATCTTTAATTGAATCTAAGTCTGTTTCATTTATAAAATCAACTATTAGACTTTCTTTTGCTCTATTACCAACACTCGCACGAATCACCTTTCGTATTTCTTCTATTAGCGAAGACTTATCTTTTAATTTTTTATTTTTCTCAAAAATCAATTCGAGAATATAGTCCAAATTTATTTCTTGTGATTTAAGTAAATCCACTTCAAAAACAACATCATCCCAATCTATGTTAGAGCTTTCAATTGCTTCATTATCTCTTTCACGTTTTCTCCAAACTCTAATATCGTTGTAAATAGATTTATAATCTTGTACCATACGGTCCGATAATACTTCTATTTGTTGCATTTGTTCTATATCCTTATCTGTTAAAAAATAAGTATTCTTGAAATCTTCAACAGTACTTTTATCGTTCAAATCTATTGATTGAAGAGCTTTAAGATAAGTATATTCATCATAATTTTGCAGAATATTATCTACTTTCAAATATTCACCAAATAGTTTAGCAAATTCTTTCTTATCTTGTTCGGTTTCTATCTCATCTACATAAGGAAACCTATCATTTAACTCTTTTACAATTTCAATATACCCTTTATGTATTTTTCCTGAAATGACATCTTGAAAACCTTCAAGATACTCTTTATAACTTCTTTCAAGTACGATATTTCTTGTGTTGCTATCTCCAAATAAAGTTATAGCATCAATAGTGTTTTGTTCTAAGTCTCTAAATGTAACAATGTTTCCAAACGCTTTTGTTGCGTCAAAAATACGATTTGTACGAGAAAAAGCTTGAATTAAACCATGAAAACGAAGATTTTTATCAACAAATAATGTATTTAAAGTAGGAGCATCAAATCCAGTTAAAAACATTCCAACAACAATAACAAGATCTATTTCTTTATTTTTAACCCTTTTTGCTAAATCTCTATAATAATTTTGAAATTCTTTGCTATCAATACCAAAACTTGTATTAAACATTGCATTATAATCATTGATAGCATTTGTTAAAAATTCTTTGGCACTTAAATTCAAAGCAGTAGGCTCAAAATTTTCATCAATGATTTCACCTATTGAAGATTGTTCCTCATTAGCTGCAAAAGAAAAAATAGTTGCAATCTTTAATGGCTTTTTAGAATCTTTTTGTAGATTGTTCAATTCCTCATAATAACACTTAGCAGCATCTACACTACTAACAGCAAACATAGCATTGAAACCATTTCTTGCATCAATACCTCTATGAGTTTTAATCCTAAAATTATTTAAAATGTATTGAGATATTTCTTTAATACGTTCAGGGTGAAGAAGAGCTTGTTTGTTTTCAATAGCACTCAATTTCTTTTCATCATATTCGGTTTCAAAATCTTTAAAATGAGGCTTAACATTATTGTAATCAACTTTGAATTTTAAAACTTTTTCATCACGAATAGCATCAGTAATAACATAAGAGTGTAATTGTCTTCCAAACACACTTGATGTGGTTTCAGAACCAAGAGCATTTTCAGTAAAAATAGGAGTTCCTGTAAATCCAAATTGATAATACTTTTTGAATTTCTTTCTTAATAGCTTTTGTACCTCGCCAAATTGAGAACGATGAGCCTCATCAAATATAAAAACTACATGTTTTTGATAAATAGATAAATCACTCTCACTCTTCATTAAATTGTTTAATTTTTGAATAGTAGTAACAATGATTTTATTATCATCTTTATCAATATTACGTTTTAAACCAGCAGTATTTTCAGAACCATTTACACTATCGGGCGAAAACCTTTGATACTCTTTCATTGTTTGATAATCGAGGTCTTTTCTATCAACAACAAAAAACACCTTATCAATGAAATTGAGTTGTGTTGCTAATCTTGCAGCCTTAAAACTTGTAAGAGTCTTTCCCGAACCTGTTGTATGCCAAATATAACCTCCACCGTCTGAACAAGACCATTGTTTTGCTTGATAAGAACTCTTTATTTTCCAAAGAATTCTTTCCGTTGCCGCAATCTGATAAGGTCTCATAATTAACAACGTATTATTAACATCAAAAACAGAATAAGTAAAGATTACATTTAATAGAGTATTCTTTTGTAAGAAAGTTGCAGTGAAATCTTTTAAATCTTTAATCAATGTATTTTTAGCATTTGCCCAATTCATTGTAAAATCAAAACTATTTTTGTTTCTCTCAACAGTGTTAGCAAAATACCTGCTATCTGTTCCATTCGATATAACAAATATTTGAATATATTTATACAATGAATTTTTAGCGTTGAAACTCTCTTTTGAATAACGATGTATTTGATTAAACGCTTCTCTAATAGCCACGCCTCTCTTTTTTAATTCAACTTGCACCAAAGGCAAACCATTAACTAAAATAGTAACATCATAACGATTAGCACATACACCTTTTTGAGAAAATTGTTTGATGACTTGAACCTTATTTCTTGCAATGTTTGTCTTATCTACCAAATAAATGTTCTTTATATGCCCATCATCAAAAACAAAATCATAAATATAATCATCTTGCAATTTTCTTGTTTTTTCAACAAGAGAATCACTTGGCTTATCTAAATACTCCTCTACATATCTCACCCATTCGCTATCAGTAAATTCAACATCATTGAGTACTTGCAGTTGCGTTCTGACATTAGCAAGCAATGCTTCAGGAGTATTTAAGTCAGGTAAATATTCGTAACCCTGATTCCTTAAATCTTGAATAAACTCATGTTCAAGCGATGCCTCTGTTTGATACACAACAGAAGGCTCATTTAACACTGAGTACTTTTCATAGTCATCAAGCACTATGAAATTATTTGATTCTGCTATAGTGTTATACTGTGCCATTTTATTCTTCTTTAATATAATAATTGTTATCTACAAGATGTTTTAAGAGCACTCCTAATGTCTTTTTCTCTGGCTCTGTTGGTTTTCGAACTGCCTCATTCGATAATGTTGAATGATTAGTAAATTGAATGATTCTATTGTAGTATGTTTTTTTATCATCTGGCAGCAAATCTGACCATTGTGGATAACCTAGAAAGTTCGCAGTCTTTTCATATAAATTCCTAAGCAACATAAAATGGTATTTCTCAATTTTATTTCCATCTATAGCTTCTTGAAGAACTTGTTTCAAATAAAGATGATATGAAAAACTCTTATTTGAATCACCAAGTTTTCCTTTTAATTCATACGTGCCATCATTGTTTTTATCCAATAGATAGCAACATTCTTTTCCCTCCTTATTTTTTTTCTTTAAATCTAACTCATTGTAAAGTATATTGTAAAACAATGGATTATGCGTAGTAATGATAAATCTAACTTCTGATTGACATGATTTTATCAATTCTGCTATATTTACAGCCAATTCTATTAAATGATTTTCATCTAACGAACTTACAGGATCATCAATGAATACATATTTCAATTCATTAAATTGATTGGTATCTCTATCTGTTTCCTCTGGAATATTTAGAGTTTCAACAATCTGTTCGAGCAGACTATAGAACACACACCAAATTAAACAACTCTCTTCACCTTTAGAGATTTTAATGTTTTCTATCTTATCATCATCTCCACGTTCTAATGAAAATGTAATCTCGTTGAAGTTTTCGTTAAATGATGGAGTTAACTTATCATTTGTGTAATGCTGAAAATGCGTAATGATATTGCTTTCTTTCCCTTGCTCCTTGAGTATCCAATCCGTAAAACTGTTTGGATGTATGATTAATTTTCTGTTTGTATCTCCAGCCAAATCATTATCCCAATAAAACAAATCTTCTGTAAAAGCATTGTAGTAGAGAACTTTTATTAGTTTCTCTTCTTCTGCTTCTTCACCTTCTGTTTTGGGCGCAACCAACTCCTTAAACTCGCGAGAAAGGCGAGTTTTTCCCACACCATTGAAGGCATAAATTAACTGAACCTTCTTATCGGTATCTTTGAGTATTTGGGCTATTTCAGTCAATGTCTTTCCCATATCATGCACTTAATTTATACTTTGGAAATGATAGTAGTTTATTTCTATAATATTCGTACTGTTCTTTTACTGCTGCTATTTCTGCTGGTAACCCTTGT
>CALCUN010000053.1 GCA_937906975.1 uncultured Bacteroidales bacterium | reverse complement strand
GCAATGGATAAAGTAAAAAAAGAAGGAGTAATCACAATAGAAGAAGCAAAAGGCTTAGATACAACAGTTAAAGTTGTAGAAGGTATGCAATTCGACAGAGGCTTCCTTTCTCCATACTTTATCACAAACACAGAAAAGATGGAAGCAATTTACGAAAATCCTTTCATCTTAATCTATGACAAGAAAATCTCAAACCTAAAAGAGCTATTACCAATATTAGAAAAAACAGTTCAAACAGGAAGAGGCCTTTTAATCATATCAGAAGACATAGAAGGCGAAGCCTTAGCAACACTTGTTGTAAACCGTCTAAGAGGTTCTTTGAAGATTGTAGCAGTTAAAGCACCAGGATTCGGAGATAGAAGAAAAGAAATGTTAGAAGACATTGCAATTCTTACAGGAGGAGTTGTAATTTCAGAAGAAAAAGGATACAAACTTGAAGATGCTGACCTTACAATGCTTGGTTCTGCACAAAAAATCACAGTTGATAAAGACAACACAACAATCGTATCAGGAGCAGGCGCAAAAGAACAAATCGAAGCAAGAGTTAGCCAAATCAAAGCACAGATAGAAAAAACTACATCTGATTACGACAGAGAGAAATTACAAGAAAGACTTGCTAAGTTAGCAGGTGGAGTTGCAGTTATCTACGTTGGAGCAGCCTCAGAGGTAGAAATGAAAGAAAAGAAAGACCGTTTTGATGATGCACTTAACGCAACAAGAGCAGCATTAGAAGAAGGAATTATCCCAGGCGGTGGAGTAGCATTCATAAGAGCGATAAAAGCATTAGATAACATTAAAGGAGAAAACGATGACGAAGAAACAGGAATCCAAATCGTACGCCGTGCGTTAGAAGAACCGCTTCGACAAATCGTAGCCAATGCAGGCTTAGAAGGCTCTGTTGTTGTAAACAAAGTAAAAGAGCTTGAAGGAGACAATGGCTTTAATGCAAGAACAGAAGTCTATGAAGACCTACACGCAAGCGGAGTTATAGACCCAACAAAAGTAGCAAGAGTTGCAATAGAAAACGCAGCGTCAATTGCATCTATGATTTTAACAACAGAATGCGTGCTTTCAGAAATAAAAGAAGAAACACCTGCAATGCCAGCCGCACCAGGAGGAATGCCAGGTATGTATTAATAGATAAATAATAAGCTCAAGAATCCCATTCTTGGGCTTATTGTTTTTTAACACCAAAAGATTATGATACAAAGAATACAAACCCTATATTTAGTTGGAGTCTTACTACTTTCAGTATTGAGTTTTTGTTTTCCATTAGCAGAGTTTGAAACAGACAAATACGATGCGAGCCAGTACAATCTAATTCCAAAAGAAGTATCAGCAGAAACAACATCTTTACCACAAAACTCCATAGCATGGAATGCGATATTCTTTCCTATTGCGAGCGGAATATTAGCCTTAGTTGCCATATTCCTTTACAAAAACCGTCCATTACAAATGAGAATCACAGCCTTTGGATTCTTATTTGCGACAATCTATGTAGGATTGCTTCTTTTGTGGATAATTTCCGCACAAGAAACAGCCCTTGCTGAGCAACAAGTGCAAGTAATCAAAACAACATACGGAGTTTCAACCTATTTACCAATGGGACAAGTGCTTTTATTCATCTTAGCACAAAGAGCAATTAAGAAAGATGAAAAAATGGTAAGAGACTCAGAAAGAATAAGATAAAAAGTCTAAGAAAAAATAAAAAAAAGCTAAGAAAAAATTTAATAAAGCAAAGAAAAAAAATATTTTTTCTTTGCTTTATTTTTTTAATTCTTATATTTGCAGAAACAAAACAAAAATAGAGATGAAGAAAATTACATTAAGCATTTTTTTATGCGTAATATCTGCCTTTTTTTGGCAATCTATGGCTTGCACAAGCGTATTAGTAACACGCAAAGCCTCAGTTAATGGTTCTACAATGATAACCTACGCTGCCGATTCTCACACTCGCTATGGAGATTTGTACTATTTGGCAGGCGGAGTACACAAGCCAGGAGAAATGGTGCAGATATACGATTACGGAGATGGCAGACCTCTAATCCAAATCCCGCAAGTAGAGCGCACTTTCACCATAATACGTAACGCAAACGAAGTAGGCTTAGGCATAACCGAAACAACCTTTGGCGGAAGAAGCGAACTTGAAAGCAAAACACCTGCAATAGACTACGGAAGCTTAATAAGACTTGCCTTGCAAAGAGCCTCTAACGCAAGAGAAGCCATAAAAGTGATGGCAGAGCTTGTAGAAAAATACGGTTATTGTTCATCTGGAGAGAGTTTTTCAATAGCTGATGACAAGGAAGTATGGATAATGGAAATGATTGGAAAGGGAGAAGAAAAAGGAGCCGTATGGGTAGCGATGAAAATACCAGAAGGCTGTATTTCTGCACACGCAAATCATGCTCGTATCACAACCTTCCCTCTTCAAACAGGCAAAAATTACAAAAGCATAAGCTCAAAAAATCTTAAACACATATTCCGTCCAGAAGTAGAGGTAGTTTACAGCCACGATGTAATAAGCTTTGCACGCAAAAAAGGCTATTTCACAGGCAAAGACAAAGACTTCTCTTTCTCTGACACCTACGCACCAATCAATTTCTCAGCCGCAAGAGGTTGTGAGTCGAGAGTATGGTCTATTTTCCGCCGTTGCAACAGCAATATGCAACAATACGAGGACTATGCTATGGGACATAATCTAAAAAACCGCATGCCACTTTGGATAGTACCAGACCAAAAACTCACAGTTCAAGACGTAATGGAACTAATGCGCGACCACTTCCAAGGAACTAAAATGGATATGACACAAGACCTTGGAGCAGGTCCATTTGCTTGTCCTTACCGTTGGCGACCAATGGACTTTACAGTCAATGGTCAAGAATACGTTCACGAAAGAGCCATTTCCACACAACAAACAGGCTTTTCAATGGTGATAGAATCAAGAGAGCACATGCCAACTTTCGCAAAAGGATTGATGTGGTTTGGAGTTGATGACACTTATTCTACGGTTTATATGCCAATTTACACCTCAATGTTAAATGTAAACGAACACTTGCAAGAAGGGAACGGAGCAATGATAGAATACAGCGAAAGTTCAATGTTTTGGCTCTTTAACTTCGTTAGCAACTTTGCCTACACACGCTATTCAGATATGATAAAAGACATCAGAAAAGTGCAAAAACGTTTAGAAACATCTTACATTACAGATGTAAACAACTTTGACAAAAAAATACTTCGCCTTTACAACGACTCAACTGATGTAAACGAAATCAAACAACGTATGACTAATTTCTCTAATCAAAGAATCATATCTACATTTTACGAATGGACTGATTTGAAAGAATACCTTATTGTAAAATACATTGACGGTAACGTTAAAAAAGAAAAAGATGGCAAATTCCTTGAAAGCCCTTGCAGAAAAGGTCAATGTGTTATGCCAGAGCAACCACAATATCCTGAAAAATGGTATAAAACTATCGTAAAGGATAACGGAGAAATTTTAAAAGTACATAAAAACCAATAAGCAATGACTTATCTATTAATAGCAGGAGCAATACTTTGCGGATTAATTGGCTTAATTGGAGCGATATTACCAGGATTACCCGGCACACCTCTTAGTTGTGTCGGTTTAATTCTTTTGGCATTTCTTCCCAACTTCCCTTTCAACACTTCACTTCTTGTAACAATGGGCATAATTGCCTTAATCATCACAGTGCTTGACTACATTATTCCAATCTATGGCACTAAAAAATTTGGTGGAACAAAAGCCGGAGTTAGAGGAAGTACGATTGGGCTTGTTGTAAGCATATTTATTCTACCACTTTTAGGCATAAGCTTAGGACCATTCGGCATTTTTGGAATCATTCTTGGGCCTTTCTTGGGTGCTTACTTTGGAGAAAAAATTGCAGGTAATAAAGAAAATGCCACAAAATCAGCAATCGGTTCGTTTATAGGATTTATTGCAGGGACGTTCATAAAAATAATCTATGGAGTTATAGCCCTAATCTTTATAATCAAAGACTGCTGGAATTACTTATTTTAAACACTAAAACAAAATGAAGAGAATACTTTTTGTCTGCCATGGAAATATTTGCAGAAGCCCAATGGCAGAATTTATAATGAAGGATTTAGTTGCTAAACGTGGCGTTGCAGATAGGTTTTACATAGAATCTTGTGCTACAAGCAGAGAAGAAATCGGCAACTCAGTATATCCACCTGCAAAAGCAAAACTTGCCGAACATAATATCTCGTGTGCAGGAAAGAGAGCTCGTCAAATCACAAAGCGAGATTATGAAGAGTTTGACCTAATCATTGCAATGGATAGGAATAATCTTAGAAACCTTGTTCCATTCGTAGGAGAAGACCCCGAAAACAAAGTTTCGTTAATGATGAGCTACGCAGGAAAAAACAAAGACGTTGCAGACCCTTGGTACACCGGCGACTTTGAAATCACATGGCAAGACATATCTCTTGCTTGCAATGCCTTATTAGAGCAACTTCTCGTAAGCCAAGCGTAAACTTTCATACATAACCGTTCCGCAGTAGGAATAATTGAGGCTTTCTACCATTGATTGCATTATTTTGTTGTCTGGGTGAGTGTCAATTCTTATACTGCGGAACGTTTTCTTTACCTCATCTTCTGCAAAGGTCATAAAAATTTTACCATACCCCTTTCCAACTCCCTCATTCACCACACAAACTCTGTGAATTGTAGCATAGTCTTGCGTATCCATTAACCACTCCCCTCCTTTTAAGTCATCGTATGCCTTTTCTCCCGAATAAACCAACGCACCATAGATAAGAATTTCATCTCCCTTGCACACAACTCTGCCAACTCCCTTTTCAATGTCCGCAATTACCACTTCCCTATTAGGATAGCCGTTTTGCCATTGATTTATCCCCGCTTGTGCAAGTCTTTTTACTGCTCCCGCAATAATTTCCACTATTTTATCTACATCTTTCTTTTCAGCCAATCGCCAAACCAATGTTTCTCTATTCATAATCATTTTAAAAATTTCAGAAAGCAAATATACGATAAAATTATTTTTTCGTATATTTGCATATTGTAAAGAAACTCAAAAATAAATAAAGCTATGAAAAAATTATATCGTTCAAGAATCAACAAAAAGCTTTGTGGCGTTTGTGGAGGGTTTGCAGAATATTTTGAAATTGACCCAACTATATTAAGAATATTACTTATCTTATTTGTGCTTTGCGGAGGCGCAGGAATATTAGCATACATAGTCGCTGCGTTAGTTATGCAAA
>CALCUN010000052.1 GCA_937906975.1 uncultured Bacteroidales bacterium | reverse complement strand
GGCTCATATGAGCATCATCCCAAGACTTCTTGCTCATTTCTTTTGCTCTTTTAAGAGTGTTAGTCCCACGGTTTTCTTCAAAGTTTGCTTTTGCTTCGGCTTTAGCAGCGTTGAAGTTTGCCTTATCAACTTCATGTTGTGCTTTTGCGCTTTCTTTCATATCGCTAAATGCGTTTTTGAAGAAACCATCTTTGCCAAAAAATGTAAAATCTTCAAATCCTGCGTCTGTTTCCGAAAAGATTTCAGCGATTTTTTTACCAATATTAAAACTAAATTCCCAAGTAATAACACCTACTACAATTTTTGGATTGATTTTTAACTTATTAACTGCAAACCAACCAACGATAGCAGTACTTATAACTGTTCCAATTTTATCTACTTCAAAAGAACTTTCCCAAGAGTCTACTGCTGAATCAATAAGCGTTTCAAAGAAATTTCCAACAGAATTTATAATGTTTTTCCATTCAATTCCTTTTAAGAACTCACCTATTTTTTTACCGATTTCATTCCATTTTATTTTTTTAATTGCATTAGAAAATAAATCAAACATACCACTTGTGACATCAGAAATATTTTTACCTGCTGAAAACCAATCTCCGATAGATATGTTTTTAAATAAATTTTGCAATGGTTTTGTAATCGGCTCAAAAATCTTCTCGATTTTATTGGCAAACTCTTGTGCCTTGTTTTCCATATTGTTAAAAGCATCATTCCAAACTTTTTCATATTCGGAAGTTGCTTCTAAAATTTCATCTGTAAGGTCAATTCCACCACCTACACCACCAGTAGATTTTCCACTATCTTCTTGTGGTGCGTTAATGTTTAATTCGTCAATTCCAAGTGTGACAGATTTAAGTTTTTTAGCACTTGCCGTAGCATCATCAAGACTATCTGTAAGACCGTCAACATCTTCGCCCAATCCACTATAACCTTGACCGAATGAAGATAAATCTAACTGTATTCCTAAAAATCCAGCGATACTTACAAGCAATCGTTTTAATGCAATTGTTACACCGTTAATAACTGGCATTACTTTCTGCATCAATGGTATAAACAACTGACCTAATACCATTCCAACTTCTTTTAAGTTATTCTTGAACTGACGAATCATATTGCTTGGGGAATTGATTGTGTTTGCTAAATCTCCCCAAGATACTTTGCTTTGGTCTAAAATAGCAATCATACGTAATTGCATCTTTTCGGCTTGTGTCATTTCTGAAACTGCTTTTTCAAGACCTAATTCGTAAGCATACGTCTGCAATGTAGCATTAGTAATATCAATACCATACTTGTATAATGCCCTAGATTGACCGATTAAGCCACTTTGTAGGTTATTCATAACCGAACTATAATCAAGGTTGAATAAAGACGATAAATCGGCTCCTAACTTGGTTAAAGAGTTAGCCGCCGCCAATGATACTTCTCCGACTTGACCAACAGAGTTTGTAACACTTGCTAACTGTGATGCATACTGTGTGATTTCTTGGATATTTAAACCAAGATTTTTTAATCCAGTTTCGGTTAAAAGACCGTTTCCATCAGCACCAACACTAATTTGCAAACCAGATAAATTCTTCAAACTTGATTGAAGTCTTGTTGAAAAACTGTCTGCGTATGCTTCGGCACTTTCATATCCATATTGTTCAAACTGATGCGACCAATCACTACCAATTTTTCCTAATGCTACATTAAAGTAGTTAAATGCTTCCAAGTAATCAGCAGTACCTTCAATAGACTTATAAAGTCCTTTTATTCCACGAATTACCAAGAAATATGTAGCATAAAACTTACCAATAGCACTTGCTAAACCACCAAAACTTTTAGATGCCCTTGTAGCACTGTTATTTGCCCTATTTAAGCCTTTTTCAATGCTTTTAGATGCAGAACCCACCCTTGAACCTTGCGTTGCTAAATTAGCCAATGCGTTAGTCATGTCTATAATGTTTTTATTGACATTAGGTGCTTTTGAAAGAGTTGTCATTAAATTAACTAAACCAACTCCCAATGCTGACAAGTTTTGTGCTGTAACTCCTGCTTTTGTTCCTGCGTTTGACAAAGTACCTATTGCTTGTGCAAAATAAATCACGTTTTCGGAAACACTAGGTGCTGATGAAACACTTGACATAAAAGCATTTAACGATTTGCCTAAATCTCCAAGAGAACTTGATGCAATCGGTATGTTTTGTGCAAATTTGGAAAGATTTGATACAGCATTTGTCATTGATATAATTGATTGCTGTATCTTTGGTGAATTACTCAAACTTGTTGCTAATTGATTGATAGAATTTCCAATTTTAGAAAAATCAATATTGGAAAGATTACCAACATTTGCATTTGAAAGTCTAGTAATGCTATTTATTAAATTTTGAAGATTTTTGTTATCAAAATTAGCACCATTTAACGTGTTTAATGCCCTAGATAAGTGCGAAAGTGAACTAGCCGAACTATTTAAGCCTGAAACATTCAAATCGCCTAATTTCGCCAAATTCGTAGCCAAACGTGTAAAGTCTGCTGTCTTAATAGTGTTCATTGTTTGCATTGATTTACCAAGCCTATCAACACCATTTGCAATACCTACTAATTGTGAACCATTTATCGTTTTTAAAGAGGTTTGTAATCTGTCTAATTTTTTAACAAGGTTGTCTATCGCTTTATTCGCATTTTCTGCTGAAGCATCAATTTCTATCTGCAAATCATCAATCTTTGTACCGTCAGCCATCTAATACCACCTCTCTTTCTTAATCGCATAAAAATAAGTGGCAACAACCTACTTATGTGTCACCTCTCACACTTTCGGTCATAGATTTTGCCACTCAAAGAAAAAGTCGGTAGGCTTTGACACTCTACCGACCTAATTTTTAATTATTTCTTAACCATTCCAACGTGATTTTGTTTCTCTTGTATCAATATGCGTAAATCCTGCATAAATACCAATTCCACCACGATTGTATAAAAGTGTTTCAGCAAACGCAGCTACATCTTTTGGAGATACACCACTAACAGCAATATCTGCAGCAGTTCCGTATAAATGTTGTGACTGTGTTGCACCACCTACTTTTTTATTGTATTCAGGTGTTCTATAACCAGAATTGATTGTTACTGGTTTATTGAAGTGTGAACGAATGGCTTGTAAAATTACAACTAATTCAGGTGAAACAAATACAACATCACTTCCATCATTACAAGCAAACTCACTTACTTGGAAATTTTTTGATAATTTTCTTCCACCATCTTTTGATTTTGAATAAGAATAGACTGGAACCATAATATTACCTCCGTTTTAAAACTAGTCCTTTTTTGCTTGTGTGCCATAGTAGAATGCAATTACCATTGTGAAAATGTTCTTGAATGTTTCATCAATCGGTATTTCTACAAATAACAACACAACAAATGCGATAGTCAAAAGCAATGTTGTGATACTTTTGATTGTCAAAAGATTTGCTAATCTATCTTTGATTTTATTCATCTTCTTTACCGCCTTTCTTGTTTTCATGTTCTGCTTTAAAATTGCTTTCCATAATCTTTAGTGACATAACAAATTTATCTAATTGTGCTTGTTTTTCATCTTCGGTAAGTTCTTTGTTTGTTTTTCTTTCTTGTATTTCTGATAAAACTGGCTTCTCAATGTATTTTGATTTGGCTTTTCTACCAGCCAAACAGTGTTCTACTGCCACAGATACAGCAGATAAACCATATGTACCAAACCACATATGCATCATATAGTCCATTTCCATCTGTTGCTCTCTATATCCGTTGGCTATGCATTTTATAATATGTGGATTTAATTCCCAAAACTGCCACCAAGTAACACCTAGTGCATTAGCCTTGGGAAACCACTCATTTTCATAGTATTCTCTTAAAGTTTTGTACTTTATTTCGCTTTGCTCTGATTCTTTCCATTCTCCGTTTTCTCTGTCTTGGCGAGAGAACGAAAAAAATCTGATTTTTCCATTTCTTCACTCATTGCATTTGCAATATCATCAAAAACACCACCGTTTAATAAGTGCTGTTCCATTTCTTTACCTGCAAATTCTTTTCCTTTTCCTGTGCATAATGCAAAATATGCTCTAATTACTGACATAGGTTTGTTTGTCATTTCAGCAATAGAAATTCCCATATCTTCAAAATCGCACATTAAGTTAAAATCAAATGCTCTTGCTTTATATTCTTTTCCGTTTACGTTAAATGTTTTCATATTTTAATCCTTTCCTCCACTCTTTTAGTGGAAAGGAGAGGGCTCTCGCCCCCTCACTTCAACTATACAATTTCTACTTTTGTGTCTAATCCGATGAATTTGTTTACAGTACAGTTAATTGCCATTGTAAGCAAACCGTTCTGGTCTAATGCTGGAAGTGGCAATGTTGCTGGAACCTGTACGATAATGAAAAATGCTTTTGTCAAACCAGGAATGTCAATCATTACACAAATTGTTTTTCCTGCAATACCTTCCCATTCTGTAACTGTTTCATCTGTTGCGTTAATTGTGATTGCAAGTGAATCTGTTACTGTTGAACGACCTGCAACAAATCTTGATTCTAAATCTTCTAATGCTGACGCATCGATTGTTTCTGGTGTAATTGTTACTTCTCCGATAGAATTTACTCTTGTAAGCTGTGAATATTCATCAGCAACAGTAACTTTTGCACCATCTGTTGATTCTGCTTGATATACTTTAATACCAAGAGTAGATAATCCTGCGATATCTGCCATTTTAATTACCTCACTTTCTATTTTTGCGTAAAAAAATAAGAGCATCTCTGCTCTTTTGAATAACTGTTTATAATGTGTCTAACGCACCGATAATACGTCTAACTCTTGCCGTTCCAACCCATACACCATCTTCTTTTCGGTATGTTGGAAAAGCAATAATCTCAAATCTCATTTCCTTAAAGGTATCTATTGCGTTCATCATAACTTTCTTGGCATTGGCTTTCTTGTCATTGTCAGAAACATCAATCTGAAACGTGCATAAAATACCGTTTACACTTTGTCCATCTAGGCTACGGCCACGTTCTGCACCAGCTAACTCTTGTATGTAGCAAGTAGGGAATACTGGTTCATCTTCCGTTACATTGTCAGTAGTGTAGAACAACTTTGGATATTCAGTTTTTAATGCTTTATTGCCTTTGGTTTTAACTCTTGTAAATACCATTGACTCAATACTATCTGTCCACATCAGTTAAACACTCTCCTTGCAACTTCTATTACGGCGTTTCTCATTTCAAGTCCAGCATAATACATAGGCATTTCAGCTTTAACACCTCTTGTTAATACTAAATCGCCATTATCGTTGTAATAACCCCAAACTTTACGTGACCCATACCCTTTTCCGTATGAACCTATTGTAAATCCAAATTCTTCTCCTTTTTCATGAGGACTAGAACCTACGTCTGTATTAAAACTTACACCAGCACCAAACTCTATAAATAAAAGTTCTCTGCCAGTAACTACAAGTGTTGCTATTACATCATTACCAACTTTTGATATTCGAACAAATGAAGTATGACTTGGGTCTGCGCCACTCATAACATTATGTTCATCAAATTTATAAGATGCGTTATTCATTCTTTCATCAACAACTTGTATGCCTATTTTAAATAATTCTTCTGTAAATTTAACAAGTAGTCTATTTAATTCATTGTTCTTGTAATCAAGAAGTTCTTTCTTTAGGTTTTCAATGCTTTTAACCGATAATTCGGCTTTTAAAACTCTCTTACCCATAAAACACCTATACTACTGCTTTAAGCACGTATTTGGCTGAATTAAGGCTATTTGCGACCTTTTTAACGGTATAATCAGCACTTGTAGTATCAACTTCTCCATCATCCTTAAATTTGACTTCTTTTTCGTGCCAAATAAGTGAACCTTCTTCCAATGGAACTTCGTTTTTATCAAGTACCAATACTGCATCATAATCAGCCACAGACAAGCCAAATTCTCTTGCTTCGGCTTCTCCACCACTCATAGCAATATTGCCTTTGAAATCTACTGGAACATTCCAACCACTTGTATAACTACCAGTTTCAATCGGTATTCTGTTACCTTCTTCATCTTCGTAATAAATGATGTTTCCATCACTATCCGTTTCGTAAATCGGTTGTCTTTCTCCCTTTATAGAATATTTCATCTTTTGTTTGTTTTTGTTTAAGGTACGCATAAAATCACCTTTTAAAAACCAAATTGTTTAAGCAAAAATCCAATGATTATACCAGCGACAGTAGTACCAACAAACCAAAGCATTTTTCTCCAATTATCGCCATCACGATTTTTAATGCTTTCCACATCATCACTCAATGACACATACTGTTTTTGCAAGTTCTCAACATTTGTAGCAATCTTTTCTATTGATACAATAAGTTTTGAATTTTGCTCGGCAGTATTTTCTAAATCTGAAATACGTTTGTTTTGTCTGTTGTGTTCATCTTCCATTCGCTTGGCAAATTCATTATGTTCTGCTCTTGTTAATACACCATCCATATAATTCTCCAAGTTCTGCTTTTATAGAAGTTTCGCAACCCACCACCATAAACACGAAACATACCCTGCAAATGCCCCAAAACACATTCAAGGCACCCACGCACTTACTTCTACAATATTTTTACATAGTTAGGGAAATTAGCCGTTATTTTAGGACTAATCCACGAACTATCATAAACTCTTGATATACTGTTTTCAGAATGCGAAGTTTGCCCCTCTGCTCCGGCCTTTGAGTAAACATCTACGCAAGCCATAGCAAGTGAGTTTTTTCCTTTTGCCAAGTCGGAAACAATGTTTTTTTCTGTGAAATGACTAGGAAAATGACATCCTTGTGCAATGTATTCAATTACAAAATCAACAATGGATGTAGGAAACGCATCAATCGTTTCTCCTGTTTCCGTAAGGTATGTTTTAGCCTTTTCTTTGACATATTCAGTTAATTCATTCATTGTTTCCATATCCTTAACTCCTACAATCCAAATTTTTCAATCAAGACTTTCTTTAATTCTGCACCACTCATTTTTTCAGCATCTTCAACGTCTTTTGACTTTGCCAATGCTTTTAAATCAGCAGTAGACATTCTGTTGATTTCCGTCTTTGTATATGTGACTTCTCCACTTTCCACTGGCTCATTCATATACTGTGCAAAATCATCTTTAATAGGCTTTTTGGCAGTTTTAACAACTGCCCTAGCCTTAATATTTCTTCTAATCATCATAATAGGATTGCTCCCTTCTGAATTAGTTTGTTACTGCAAGTTTAATAATTTTTGTTTTGTCATATACATAAGGTGCGAAAATCTTTGAAGCCTTAATGTAGTTCATTTCTGAAAGAATATCTCTGTCAAACTCAACAAGAGTATTTCTCTTCATTGCAATTCTTAATGCGCCTGGTTTGATGATGTATGCTTCATTTCTAGCTGTAAGTCTGTTAGAAAGAACAACTTGCATACCGAAGATTGTACCTACTACACCA
>CALCUN010000051.1 GCA_937906975.1 uncultured Bacteroidales bacterium | reverse complement strand
AATAATATGAATATCACTCCTGGTTATCGTTATTTAACAATTATCACAAGTGTTAATGAACCAGATATAGATTGGAACCAAGATAACGACACAGCAAGATATGAGTTTGTTGTTTCTGCTGGTCCAATGAGTGGTGAATATTCAATAGGTAATCTTGCAGGTGTGCCAACTAGTAGACAATTTGCTAATTTCAATGAAGCGTTTAGAATGTTGGAATGTTCAGGTGTGAGCGGTCCTACTACAATAAAGATTGCTTTACCTGAAAGTGAATTGAAAGAAGAGTTGGTTTTCCCACAAAATATTACAGGTGCTTCTGCAACAAATACAATTACCTTCACTAGTGCGGGTACTACTAAGAAAGCGTTGCAGCCTACTAATGTAAATGTGGCGAATATAGACTTGTCTGGTTGTAAATATTTGGTTTTTGATAATATTGAGTTTAGAGCAGCTGACTCTTATGCAAATACTGCAAGAATTGTTACAACATCTCTATCTACATCTAATATTACGTTTAGAGATTGTAAGTTTGCAAGTAGAGTTAATGCGGCAACAAATCAGCCTGACGATATTACTGTTCAAGAAGTTTATCCTCAGCGTTTGACATCGGCTTTGAATTTAAGTGCGGCAAACAACATAACAATTGATGAATGTGAGTTCTTTGTGCCAGCTACAAAATATATTGAAATTCAAGGTATGTCTGCTACTTCAATGTCGAATGGAATAACAATTTCTAATTCTGATTTCAAGATAACAAATATGCATACTCCTTCGACAAATACGAATATAACAGATAATGCTATTTATGCAACCTTGAATCAAAATCTTGTAGTAACTAATAATAAGTTTACAACAGTATTCCCTGATAATATGGGACCTGTTGCATCAAACTTTTATGCAGTTATGCTTTCTTCTTGTAAAGCGTTTAATGTTAATAAGAATGAGTTCGTATTGTCAGGTGTAAGTGCGATTATCCTTTCGGATATTCCTAATGGAACGCTTGCAAAAGTTGTTAATAACAAAATAAGTGTTAGAAACAACAATATAATGACTTATTCTCCAATCACTCTTTATGGTGTAAACTTGGTTTCTGGAACAAATATATTGTTAGCATATAATAATGTGTATGCTTTAGGTACAGATGCTAATGCAATTGCTTACAATTTGGGTTACACAGGAACAACTACAAGTAATATACAAGTAAAAAATAATATATTGGCTAGTGAGTTGAATGGTTATGCAGTTAAAACTACTCCTTCTTCTCCTCAATCTATAGCATATTCAAACAACTTGTATTATAAAGTTCCAGGAGAAACTTCTTCTTATTTGTTCTATTATGAAAATTCAACTGTAGATAGTCCTACAATTTGGGAAACTTATACAAATGAATCTAATTCTCACTATACAGTAGATCCATTGTTTGCTGCATGGAATGATTTGAATACAACAAATACTTTCTTGTGTTCAAAAGGTATTGCAATTTCTCAAGTAACAGATGACTTCTTTGGAAGACCAAGAGCGTCTGTTCCTTGTATAGGAGCATTAGAGTTCTTACCTCCTACAAATAATATATATGTAATGTCTGTTACTCCAAATAGTGGTACATACAACGTGATGTTTGATGGAACTCCATCTTATTCTGGTTGTGATTTTGGAACAGAAAACATAACTGTTAGATTTAAAAACATAAGTGATAACACAATACCTGCAAACTCAGTTACTATGAATTATAGAGTAAATAATTCAACAGTAAAAACAGGTACTGTTACACATGCTATAGCACCAAACGTAGAATATGACTTTAACTTTACTCAAACTTATGATTTCTCTGCACCAACACAAGACTTAGATTTAGATTTGATTGCATGGAGTTCATTTGCTTTAGATACAATTAAGTCAAATGACACAATAAAAGCAAAGGTATTTTCAAGTCATCAAATACCTGCAAGAGCAGATATGTCAATAAACGTACCTTACGGAACAGCGGCTACTTTGAATGTTCAATCTAATGACTCTGTTTATTGGTTCTATGCAATAACTGATGAAGAACCATTCTTAAAGTCGCAATCTTTACAAACAACTGTATTGTATGCAGACACAACTTTATATTTCTCAGAAAAATCAGAAATACCAAATATTAAGATAACAGAAATCCAATTATCAAAAACAGCTTCTTCAGCAGAAGGATTAACTTCTCCTTTACCTGCTTGGGTTACTACTGCTAATGCGTATGAGATTTCAAACTTAGGTAACGGTGTTGCAAATATGGCTGGATATAAATTCAAATTTATAAAAGCCAATGCAAATCAAGAGTTGGGAACATCTATAACAAAAACTTATGAATTCCCATCAGGCTTTACTTTGGCACCGGGAGCAACTGTTACATTATTAAATAAAGCTCAAAGTAGCGTTGATACAGATTTAGCATTAGGAATTGGAACAGGTTCAGTAACACAAACAAATAAACTTGGTGCATTTATCGAAAATGCACAAGGAACAATTATAGACGCTGTTGCATTAAATGGCGCTACATTCCCTACTTCAATAGGCGTTCCTTCTTCTGTTTGGACTGGTGCATCAACTGATTTAAATTGTACAGGAAAAGCAGGTATTAGTAGAATAACAACATCTGGTAATAATCAAGCAAGTTGGATTGTTTCTTCAGCTACAAATCCTATGACAATAGGAGAACTTAACCCTACATTATTAATAGCAGAAGACAACGGATGTTATGGTTATAAAACAGTATATAATGTAAATGTAACAGGCGTTCCAGAAGTCAATCCTGGTGTTGCCTCTGTTTCAGTAAATGGAATTGATACAGAATCAGCTTGTACTTTAACAGATGAAGAAGTAAAAGTAGAAATAGTTAATATGGGGGTTCAAGCAAGTAGCGATCCTATACCTGTTGTATGTGAAGTTTACGAAAATGGAACATTAATATCAACTGTTACTGATTCTTATACACAAAGTATAGCACCTTACGATACAGTTGAATTTGTTTTAGGACCAACAGTAAACCTTTCTGCTAATACAGCAGCAAGAGAATTTACTCTTAAAGCATATACTAATCTTTCAACAGATGTTTTACATTCTAATGACACATCTTATTCAACTATAACTTCATTAATGACACCTCTAACACCAACTGCAAGTGATGTTTCTATTGATTATGCAAGTCAAACTACATTAACAGCAACAAGTTCAAATTTGTTGATTTGGTATGATGACCCATATACAGAAGAAGAATTAACAAGAGGAAACTATACAACACCTATACTTTATGAAACAGATACATTCTATGTAGCATCTATCATAGAGCAAACTAATAACTATCAAGTTGAAGTAGGAACAATAACAAATACTACAGCATCTCACCCAGCTCCATTTGCATACACAACTAAAAAAGCAAAAGAACAATACTTATTTAAAGCAAGTGAGCTTAATGCTGCAGGAGTAACAGAAGGTTCTATAAGTAGTATAGCATTTGATATACAAGATGTAAATGCAAATGTAACAATGGGCGTTTACAGAGTTAGTATAGGAACAACAACTCAAAATGATATAACAACATGGATTAACGGATTAGAAGAAGTTTATTCAGGTTCTTTATCACTTTCTACTTCTGATTCAGGTTGGGAAACAATTCAATTCACAGAACCTTTCCAATATAATGGACAAAGCAACATAGTTGTACAAATATGTTTTGAAACAACAACTACAAATGGTAAAGTAAAAGTTAAACAAACAGAAACAGATTACAACTCAGCAATTTCTTATCGTCATGCTAGTAACAATGCTTGTGAATACACAGGAGACCCAACAACAACATCACAAAGACGACCAAATATTCAATTTAATTTAAGTAATTTTGGTTGTGTATCACCAAGAGAAGAAGTAATAGTAACAGTAGCTGCACCTCCGTCAGTTGATGCAGGTTTAGTTTCTATACAATCACCTGTTGCAGGAACAAATATTCTAGCAGGAGTAGCAACACCAATAGATGTAGAATTAAAAAATTACGGTTCAGAAACATTAACATCATTAGATATACATTGGACTGTTAATGGTGTAGCACAAACTCCATATAGTTGGACAGGAAGCCTTGTAAATAATGCAACAGCAGTAGTAAATATAGGAAACTACACATTTAATTCAGGAACAATAGAATTAGTTGCTTGGGTAGTTAAACAAGGCGATGCAGAAGCTTCAAATGACACAGTGTCATCAACCTTATCTTCATGCTTAGGTAACACAGATGGTTTAACAAGTGTAACAATCGGTCCAGATGCAACAGATGATTATGCAACAATCAATGAATTTATAAATGTATTGAAGTCTTCTGGATTATGCGGACCAATAGAAGCAGTAATAAAACAAGGAACATACAATGAGCAATTAGTAATATCTGACATAGCAGGATTATCAGCAGAAAATTATGTGGTAATAAAAGGAGAAGCAAATGCAGATCAAACAATAATAACATACACAGCAGCATCAACAGCAGATAATGATGCGAAATATGTATTGAGTTTAGACTCTGTTACAAATATTACATTCCAAGATTTGACAATCTCTATAACAGATACAAATACATCATACGTTGTAGATGTAAACAACTCAGCAAACATTACATTCAATCAAATAACATTTGCAACACCACATTCTGTTACACCAGACTTAATGAAATTGAAAAATAGTAATAACATAACATTTACAAATAACAATTTCTATGGTTCTTCAAATCAAATAAAATCTGAAGATGCAGTAACATCATTGAATATTACTAACAATAGATTCTATGATTTTGGAACAACAGCATTAGACTTATCAAACATTAACAACCTACAAATAAACAACAACTCAATTAGTACCGACACTTCAAAGATAGTATTAACAGCTGTTAAATTATCTCAAATAAGCGGTTCTTTGAATTTGATGTCAAATAGATTATTCTTACACAAAGGAACAGCAGATAGAGTTGGTATAGAACTTAAAAACTCAAACTTTGCACAAAACTCATCAGCAAAAATAGCAAATAACTCAGTTTCTATGGTAGGACCAAATGTTTCAACTAACTTTGAATCATACGGTATATCGTTAGACAATGTAACAAACGTAGATGTATTCTATAACACAGTTTACATGAAGACCTCTACAAATAGTGCTAAATCAAGAGCATTGGCAATTGGAGAAACAGGTTCTGGAATAAGAGTTAGAAACAACAACTTAGACAACCAAGGAAAAGGATATGCAATCCATGTAGCAGAAGCATCAGGAGTAGTTGTGTTGTGTAACACAAACAACTATACAACCAATGGAAGTAAGTTTGCTAACTGGGGAGCAGATAAAGCAAACCTAGAATTATTACAAACAGCAAACGGAATGGATAACCTATCCTTATCTATTGAAAACTCATTCTTGAACGATTCTACCTTATCTCTAAGATGGCCAACAGACATAGTGAGAGCAGCTGATCCATTAGATGATATAAATGTAGATATAGACAACAATGTACGACCAATTTCTCCAAAACCAACAATAGGAGCATACGAATACATGTTCACAAGTACTGATACAGGTGTTCCAACAATATTACAACCTATTGAAGGAGATGAATACATAGAAAGCGAACCAATAACAGTATCAGTAGAATTAAAGAACTTTGGTAACTACACAATCAGTTCAATAGATGTAACAGCAGTATTGAAGTATCACCAAGACTCTACAAGCATAATCCAACAAATGACTGAAACTTGGACAGGAATGTTAGCCTCATTAGAAACAACAACCTTTACATTCCAAGGAACATTCACACCACCGTTGAACTATGATGTAGATGAAGAATTATATATGTATGTTTACACAACACTTACAGACGATACAACTTACACAAATGACACAGCATACACATCATTCTTAACCATACCATCAACAGACTTAAAAATCGATGGAATAACAGTAACAACAGAACGTTGTAACCTTGTGAACTATGAAGTTCAAACAAAGATTAAGAACGTAGGAGAGTACCAAGTAAACGCTAATAACACTATTGAAGTAAAATACTACTTTACAGAAAGACCAGATCAAGTTGTAACAGAATTATTAACATTCCCTTACACAGATGCAACAAACGGCGTAAACTTCAATAACCTACAACCAGGAGCAGCACTTACATACACCTTCAACACAACATCGAACATCTATCCAACAGATATGACAGATGACACACTTCACCTAATTACAATAGTAAAAGCAGTAGGAGATAACCTAGCAGATAACGATACCTTATCTACAGCTAAGACCGTAATCTCAAAAGTATCGCCTCCTGCACCAACAGTAACACACGACTACATACCATACGGAACATGGGGACACCCATCAGCAGAACAAGTAAACAGTCTTCCAATAAAATGGTATTCTAACCAGTTTGCTTCTTCACCATTCTATGCACCAACATCATACAACTCATCAAGAAATTACACAACCACACAATTATTTGCAGATACTACATTCTATGTAATGGTAAATGCCTCTGGAGCATATCCATGTGCGAGTGAATTTACACCAGTAACCGTTTACCTTGACCCAAGAGCAGAAGTAGATGCTTCAGCAAGAGCAGTAGTAGAGCCAATAGCAGAAGGTTGGGTATATATGGAACTTGGTGATACAATAAAAGTAGATGTAATAAACTATGGTACAGAACCACTTTCAAACTTCAATATCTCATACAGCATAAAACCAACCTCACCTGCAACAGCAGAAGAAATAATAGTAACAGAAACTTGTACAGCAACAATACAACCACTAACACCATACATATACTCATTCAACCAACTTGCTGATATGTCAAACGTATCAAAAACATACAAAGTGAGAGCATGGGTAGATGCAAACAACGACATTACAGCCTTAAATGACACTTGTGATTACGTGCTTATCAAACCTAAGAATGGAGCAAATATTTATGCAAATGCCACATCAGGCAATGCAGAATCATTAGACATTACAAGAGTTAAACTTGGAACGATGGAATCAACCTCAAACGCATCAGGTAACCAATACACAAACTACACAGAAGAAATTGCACCAGCAGTATTGTTTAAAGGAGTAAATGACGTAATAGAAGTACAAGCAGATAACTCCTCAGCAATGGAAGCAGGAGTAGTAGGAGGTTGGGTTAAAGCCTTTATTGACTGGAACAGAGACGGAATCTTTGCAGCAGATGAAAGTGTTATGAGTGATACAATTTGGTCAGGTCAAACAGCAGTAAACACACTAAACGTTCCATCAGCAACCTTGTCAGGATTAACAAGAATGAGAGTAATCTTAGCACAAGGAGGAAATCAAACAACAATACCAGATGGTTCCTCATCAGAATCTTCACCATCAAGAGGGGAGGTAGAAGATTACAAACTATTAGTTCGCACACCAGAACAAGTAAACGCAGAATTACAAGCATTCACAGAACCAGCACAATTCTTATCAACAACACAACAAACAGTAAAAGTACAATTGAAGAATGCGGGATTAGATGCCTTAACATCTGCAACCATAACATGGCAAATGAACTCAGATCCAGAACAAGTATTTAACTGGAATGGTAACTTAGCAACAGGAACCTCAGAAATAGTAACCTTAGGACAAGTAGAATTACCATTAGGCAACACGACCCTAAGAGCATACGTAAATACAGCAGGCGACAACTATCATGAAAACGACACTATCTCTAAGACAGTTCACGTATTCAAGAAAGTAGTAGTACCATATCAAACAAACTTTGACGAACCAGAAGGAAACGATGACTTCTTTGCATACGATGTAAACACATCTAACCCAACAAACTGTTGGGAATTTGGAACACCAGCAGCAAGCAATAGCAAAATCAACGCACCATATTCAGACCCTAACTGTTGGAAAACAAAACTAGAAGGAACATACCCTGCAAACAACGAAAGTTACCTATACACACCAATATATGACATAGGTGTTGTAAAACCAGACACAATGACCTTCATGATGCGTACAGCCTTTGCAACAGGATCATCAATGCACGTAGAATACCTAAACTGGGAAGGAAAATGGATAATGTTAGGAACAGCAGATGACCCTAATGGAACAAACTGGTACAATGCAGAAGAAGGATTTACAACAACAGCAACATGGAAAGAAATAATTTACTCACTAAAATCCATTACACACTTATTTGGTAACGAATTACAATTCCGATTTGTATTCAAGAGTGCAACATCTCGAAACGATGGAGTTGCGATAGACAACTTTGAAATCAAGAGAGCAAAACGTGATCAAGATGCCGGAGTATTAACAATAAATCTTGAACCAAACGAACTACCAAACTACGGATCAAACTTCTATCCAAGAGTAGGTATCAAGAACTATGGAGCACAAGTATTAGACAACCTTGAAGTATGCTACATGGCAGAAGGAATGTACATACCAATTTGTGAAACAATAACAAATGCAGGCATAGAACCAGACGATACAATGCACTATACATTCACACAAGGAACATACTTAGCAGTAGGAATGCCAGATCCATTCAACCTATGTGCCTTTACAAGACTAAACCCAACAGACGTATATACAGATAACGACTCTTGTTGCGTATCAGTTGTGATAGGACCATTACAAAAAGACGTTGGAATAGTAGCAATCACAGCACCAGGAGAACAAATCGTATCAAACGATAACATAGAAGTAGCAATACATATTAAGAACTATGGATTAGATCCAGTAAGTGAATTACCTGTTGGATACACTGTTTCAGGAGGAACAACAATAACAGAAACAGTTTACTTCACACCACCATTATACAATGGAGATGAATACATCTATCGTTTCAACGAAAGATTTAGAGCATCATTTGGTTCAGTAAACCTAAAATGTTGGACAGGACAAGAAGGCGACTACTATCACGACAACGACACCCTTTACAAACGTTTGGAAGGAACAAGTGCTACAAGAGACTTAGAAGCAAAATATGTAACAATTGACGATGCAGACCCAGACAATATGTCAGTACAACTAACCTTTATGAACAGAAGTTCAGTAGGAGTAGGCAACGTAACAGTAGGATACTACTATAATGGAGACATTGCAAACGTTGTAGAAGAAACATATAGATTAGGCAACATCGTACCTTCAGGAACACTTGCACACCACAAGTTTGAAGTAGAACTTCCAAGAGCAAACGGACCTTACTACTCAATCACAGCATACGTTTCAGCAGAAAACGAAAGCGATAGAGAAAACGACACAACAAGCGTTCTTTACATGGGATACAGAGATGGTGTTGCAGACACAATCTTTGTAGAACAAACAGCAGCAGAAGACTGCAAAGTACAACTTATCGCACACAACGCTGGAACAATAGGCGGAACAACACAAGTGAGAGCGCACCTTGTTCAAAACGGAGACTTTGGTAACAAAATAACACAAACATTCAATTGGGAATATGACGAACCAAACCCAGCATTGATACGTTATATGAACTTTGATCAAAGAATACCAAAGAATGCGAATGGAGAATATAACCTAATTGCATGGATTGAATATCCATACGATGCAGACCATAGAAACGACTCAACAAATATCGTAGTGGTTAAGTCATACGTAGGATTGGAAGACCAAGCCGCAACACCAAGCTTTGAGTTAGAACAAAACCAACCAAATCCATTTGACAACCAAACAGCGATAGGCTTCACACTTCCAGAAGCAGGAAATGTGGAATTGGTAATAACAAACAACATAGGTCAAATAGTATATCAAAAAACAGGAGCCTTCCCACAAGGAAGAAGCGAAATCAAACTTGAAGACCTTAACTTAGCAGAAGGTACATACTATTACACAATGTACTACAATGAAGAAAAACAAGTTAAGAAGATGATAGTTGTGAAATAATAAGCAATAAAAAAGCAACCAATTTCGGTTGCTTTTTTATTTTTTTTCGAGCTTATATACTCCAACGCTTCATCATAACTGTTATCGCTTATTTCAAAAGTTTCTTTTATTACTTTCCATGTTCTTCCGTTATCATGGGTCAAAAGACCAGTAACATTTTCAAATATAAATGCTTTAGGTTGAACCTCCTGTACCAATCGTGCATAATCGTAGAACAGCGTTCCTCGAGTATCTTCAAGACCTCTCTTATGCCCATATGTAGAAAAACTTTGGCATGGGCTTCCCCCGACAAATAAATCCACCTGTCCTTTGAATGGCTTGCCGTCGATGAATCGAATATCCTCAAACCAACGAGATTCATCAATATCATAATTAGCGAAATACGACTTTTTAACATTATTAGGTTTTC
>CALCUN010000050.1 GCA_937906975.1 uncultured Bacteroidales bacterium | reverse complement strand
GAAAGTAGGTTAGTTTAAATGGCAAAGAAAGTTACAAAAAAAGTGACAAAGAAACGTGTCAAGAAAAACGTTGAACGTGGACAGGCACATATTCAGGCATCTTTTAACAATACTATTGTTACAGTATCTGATTTACAAAGAATGAAACAATTCGACCAAATTGTTTTACGTATGCGTATGCAACCATTTAAGACATCGTTTGTTCCAGACTTCAAAATTGATTGGGGTGGAGAACAATATCCTAAGATGACTTATCCAGAACGTGAAAAAAGACCTGTTCAAGTATTTGATGTACGTGAATTTGTAAAAGAAAAAAGACAACAAACATGCGATATAATAAGCAAAAATAGAGCAAGTTTCATTATTAATTTTATTCCAAATCTATTTGCTCCTGCAAGTAGAGATAAGTTCTATGATGAGATAAAAGATTTGCAAGATTCAGCCCTTGATTCAAAAGCAGAAGGTTTGATATTGGCTCAACAAGGTATTGCATGCAGAACTTCAAAAATGGAATTATTGAAAACAATAACCGTTCCTGTTTTATTCATCATAGGAAAACAAGACCCAAGAATTTCTTTTGATATGGCTATTGCACAAGCATCATTACCTAAACATTCCGAAGTATTGATTTTGGAAAATGTTGGACACATGGGACACATAGAAGCTAAAGAAATCTTAAAACAACGCTTATTATCATTCACATACTCTTGTTTTGCATTGTAATCCAAAATGAGAGACTTCACAAAAGGTAGTATAGGAAAAAGTATTTTCAGTTTTAGTATTCCCCTTATGTTGGGGAATTTGTTTTTGCAACTATACAATCTTGTTAATAGTGTTTTCGTGGGACATTTTCTTGGCGATAATGCTTTAGCAGCTGTTGGGACTGTTTACCCTATTGTTTTCTTTCTTATTTCTTTGATTATCGGCATAGGCTCTGGTGCAAGTGTTGTGGTATCTCATTTCTTTGGAGCAAAGCAATACGATAAAATCCCTTTGATTATAAGTACTTTCTATATCTTTTTCATAATCTTAGGCTTAGGAATATGCTCTATTAGTATCATTTTCACAAATCAAATCTTCTCTTTGCTTCAACTAAAAGCAGAAATCTCCGAATTAGCCGTCTCTTACATGAGAATTTATATGATAGGTATGTTTTTCTCTTTTTGTTTCAATAGTGCAGTAAGCCTTTTGAGAGGATTGGGAGATAGCAAAACTCAACTTTATTATCTAATTGCTGCAAACATTCTTAATGGTATTCTTTCTTATGTTTTCCTTGCTGTAATGAAATGGGATTTAAACTCAACTGCATGGGCAACTGTTATTTCTCAAGCAGCGGCATTCTTCACCTTATTCATTCATTTACAAAGAACAAATCCTTATATAAAAGTCAAAAAAGCAGAAAAGTATTTTGACAAATCAATACTAAAAGAAATAATCAAAATAGGATTTCCAACAGGTATTCAACAATCTGTTATAGCTCTTTCACAAATTTTCATAATTGGAATAGTTGCAAAGTTTGGCTCCGATGCCATAACTGCTTATTCTGCTGCTTCAAGAGTGGAATCTATTGCTCTTTTGCTTATTCTTAACCTATCCTCTGCTCTATCTTCTTTCGTAGGACAAAACTATGGTGCAGGATTATCCTTAAGAGTAAAAAAATCTCTTACTTCTTCATTGAAGATAACTACTGTAATGAGTCTTTTAACAATGATTGTTTTCTGTTTTTTAGGAAAAGAAATCATGACTTTATTCTCTCAAACTCCTGAAGTAATACAAATAGGTTATGAATATTTAGTTATAATGGGTGTATTCTGGATAGTACTCGCTGCAATGAATATTTATCAGTCTTTCTTTAGAGGATTGGGCGACACTTTTATACCTATGTTAATCAGCATTCTCTCTCTTTGGCTTATTCGCATTCCTCTATCCTATTACCTATCATTTGACTTGGCTACATTAGGAATTTGGTTGGGAGCGCCTGTCTCTTGGCTTATTGGTTTAATAGCTTATTTAATTTATTATTATCGTTCAAAACGTATGAAAAACATCTTTAAAACACTTTTAATAATCTTGGTTTTAGCCTCTCCTTTTAAAGCAAAAGCACAAGATTGCTCTAACTTTCTTGCTCCTTTGAATATTCCATTGTCTTCATCTGGGCACTTTGGGGAATTGCGTTCAAATCATTTTCACTCAGGTATTGACTTAAGAACAAACGCCACAACAGGCCACGCTGTCATTTGTCCTTTTGACGGAGAGGTTTCAAGAATAAAAGTACAGGTTTATGGAGGTGGCAAAAACCTTTACATAGACCACACTAACGGAGCTACAACTGTGTATATGCACTTGGAGAACTACTACGGCAAAATAGACAAATATGTTAAGCAACATCAATATAAAATAAAATCATACGACGGTCTTGATCTTTACGCAAAATACTATGAATATAAGAAGAAACTATTTGATAAGTTATCTTCGCAAGGACACTATGTATTTGATTTAGCAGTTCAAAGATATATAA
>CALCUN010000049.1 GCA_937906975.1 uncultured Bacteroidales bacterium | reverse complement strand
ATAATAATAATCAGTAAATTACAGAGATTTCATCATGAAATTTGACCATTAGACCTTATTTTTAAAAATATAAAATGAAATATGAAGAAAATCACTACATTCTTTCTGCTTCTTGTAATGACAACATTAGTTGGAGCACAAACCCTAAGCAACAACACAGTAAGCGTTACCTATAATGACACTATTGCCACAGTTGTTGTTGCAGATAACATTTCTCAATACATAACAACAACAATTAGCGGAGCACACGTTTCACTTGCTCAAAGCAGTGAAGTATCGGAAGAAATAACTTACAGACTTAGCGGAACGTCTTCTGATGGCGAATTCTATATGTCAGGCTCTTACAAAGCCACTCTTGAATTGGATAATCTTAATCTTACAAACCTAAATCCAGTTAATAGCGGTGCAGCAATACATGTAGAAAATGGCAAACGAATTAAAGTAAAAGTTCTTGCAGAAACAACAAATACACTTGTTGATGCGGCGAATGGCTCTCAAAAAGGATGCTTTTACGTAAAAGGACACCCAGAATTTTCGCAACAAGGTACGCTAAACGTAATTGGAAACAAAAAACACGCAATTAAATCAGGCGAATATCTTTCTGTAAAAGACGCAACCATAAACGTAACATCGGCACAAGGAGATGGAATTTCTTGTAATCAGTATTTTCTTATGGAGAGTGGCTCGGTTAATATAAGCGGAACATCAGACGACGGCATACAATGCGACGGCATATTAAACGTTAGCGGAGGAAATACAGTAAGTTTAACAAATTATGGCAATAGTGGAGGAAACAATTCTTTGGAAGATTTAGAAAACCCAAACATTACTATAAGAGTTTTAAACGATGAAATCCTTGTAGAAGGATGTGAAAATTGCGAAGTAAATATATTCGATATTGAAGGACGCAAAGTGAGCAATAAAGGATTAAATTCAGGAGTCTATTTCGTAAAAGCAGGAAACAATCCAACAAAGAAAATTGTTATAATAAAGTAATATATAAGTATTTTACGATTTTCTAATATTAAAGTCGGAGGTTATTTTTCTTAATCTCCGACTTTAATATATTTTATTTGGTATTGGCGTTTTGATACCTTAGTAAAAAATATATTACAAAAATTGGATTTATTTAAAAAAAAAGAATACTTTTGTAACTTCGTTTTAGTATTAATTAAAAATAGTAACTATGAAAAGATTATTAACTTTTGCTATGGCAATTGTCTTTGCTATGCAATTATTTGCACAGCAAGATTCTGTTGCCATAGGATCGGGAACAGCAACTTCCCAAATAGGACCTGTACCAGGTTATTATGGGAATCACCGTTCTGTTCAACTTTATACCTCTTCGGAATTAAATATGCCAATGGGGGGGGTAATAGAAGCTATATCATTTGAGTTAGCTACTGTTTCAGGAACTACCTCTAACAGACAAGTTCGTATTTATATGAAAGAAATTTCGGACACAACTTTGCCCGCGTCTATGACTATAAATTCACTTGCTGATGATGCTTTTTTGGTTTATACCTCTCCAGATTCAGGAGAACCTTGTGTTGCTAATCAATGGTATAGATTTACTTTACAAACACCTTTTGTTTATACAGGTGTAGGTAGTTTGTATGTCTTTTTAGAAGGCGATGGTTGTACTGCATCTGGAGGTTGTGGTGTAAATGTAAAATACACTGCTGGTACAAATAAAGCTTGGACTAAGTGTTGGGATACAACAGTACCAGATCTTACATCTCCTATTGCAAGTAATAACTCTTACAGAACAAACACAAGAATTTTCTATTCTGAAATTTCAGAAGATTATTGCTATCCTATTTCAGGTTTAACGCTAACTCCAACTACGGAATCGGTAGATTTAACTTGGACAAGTGATAATAGCAGTTTTGATATACAATGTAAATTGCAATCTGAAACTTGGGATTCTGAAAATGTTGTAACACTTACCTCATCTACTACTTCTGCAACAATAGCAGGACTTTTACCTGCAACATATTATACAGTAAGAGTAAGAGCTGTATGTGATGGAACAGAAAGTATTTGGATGACAGCAAACTTTAAAACAAATTGTCCAGTTATAACAGAACTACCTTGGATTGAAACCTTTGAAACAGCTTGGGTAACACCTCATCTTCCTGGTACAATATCTGCTCCAAATTGTTGGATAAATATGAATGCAGATGGTAGCTCTACTTATTACACTAAGTCTGCTGCCGCTTATGAGGGACAAGGAGTATATATGTATGGTTATACTTCATCTACTTCTACTTCTACTTCTTATGCTAATAAAGATTGGTTTATTTCTCCTGTTATAGAACTTACAGGTGAGGAAATGCTTTCTTTTTATGCAAAGAAAAGTTCAACTTCTTATACTCCTGAATTAAGAATTTACGCTCTTGATTTAGCTGTTAATAATGATGTAACATCACAAGCAGATACAGCAAACTTTGTACTTCTTGATTCTATTTTAGACCTTACTACTTCATACGTTGAAAGAGAAGTCTTGCTTGAAGGATTGGAAGGTCAATATAGATTGGCTTTTGTGAGAAATAGAACAATAGGTCATGGAGCTGTTTATTTCGATAATGTTAAAGTTGGTACTGCTCCTACTTGTGAGAGAGTAACTGATTTGACTACAACAGAAATAACAACAAATACTATTTCTTTGTCTTGGGAAGGAAGTGAAGGAACTTCTTCTTATAAGATTTATTATAAGATGTCCTCTGCTGCTGAATGGACAATAGTAGAACAAGTAACAGATAATTACTATACTTTAACAGATTTAACTTCTGGAACTTCTTATACAATAAATATTACTGCTGTTTGTGATAATGAAGTTGAAACAGGATTTATTACAGCAGGTAATCTTGTTGTTGCAACTTTGTGTGATACATACGAAGTGCCTTTCTTGGAAGACTTTACTATTTATCCAGCAGGTAGTCTTGAAACTTGTTGGTTAGAGGCAAAAGGTCAATGGGATTCAATTCAAAATGGAGCTCGAGTATATGGATATACAAATACATGGGGTACTTATTCTTCTCATGTTTTTAATGAGCATGCAAAAATTAACAATTGTAGCACTACAAAGAAGGATTGGTTAATTACTCCAAATATCAATATAGGAGATGGAAGCATAGAATATGATTTGAGTTTTGATATTGCATATACAGATTATAATAATGCAGGTCCTGTTGAAACTTACGGACAACAAAAATTTGCTGTTGTTGTTTCTTTAGATGGTGGTCTTACTTGGGATTTTGATAATGCTATTCTTTGGAAAGCAAATCCTACAGAAGGAACTATCGAAAGAAATATCGAAGAACTTACAAATATTCCTCAAAGAATAAAAATCAATTTATCAGAATTAGGTTATACAGGTGCTGTTAGAATAGGTTTTTATGCAGAATGTCTTGTTTCAGGTGCTGATAACGATATTCACATAGATAATGTTGCAGTTCAAGAACATGTTGATTGTAATGATATGGTAGGTTCTCCTATTGCATCTGCAGGTTCTGCAACATCTGTTGCAATATCTTGGTCAGCAGAAGAGCATGAAGCAGCAACAGGTTGGGTTGTTTCTTATACAGATGGAACAACAAATGATGACCCAGATAATGCTACAACTATTGAAGTTCCTTATGGAACAGAATTACCTTATATCATAGAAGGATTAACTGCAGGTGGAACTTATACTTTCAGAGTTCAGTATGATTGTGGTGGAGGTTGGACTGATGCTACAACAGTTACTTTACCAGAAAGTATGGATTTATTTGCAACTGTTCCTTACACTACTGATTTCGAAGATGCTGATGAAAATGCAAATTGGGTAATAACAAACAACACTTATGCAAATAGATGGTTCTTAGGACACCCTGCAAACGCTAATGCAGAAGGAAATATGTTGTATGTTAGTGATTATGTTGCTGACTCAACAGGAGCTAATTCAACATACGATAACTCTTCTGCTGCATCTTATGTGTTTGCAAGCAGATTACTTCAATTTGATGAATCCTTAGCATACGAAATTTCTTTTGATTACTATGTTCAAGGAGAAGGAAATTATGACTTTATTAAGGTTGCTTTAAGACCATGGGACGAATCTTATGTTGGAATTACTGCTGCTCCTGCATGGACTGCATATACTGATTTCCAAGCAGGTTTTGAATATCCTTCTGGTGTTGCTAAATTTAATCTTGATACAACAGCTACAGCAAGAGGAGTTGTTATAGTTGATGGCTCTGTTGTTAATAATTCATTACAACAATTAGTTTTTGTTTGGAGAAACGATGGTAGTGGAGGAGTAGTGTCTCCTGTATTTGTAGATAATGTTTCTGTAACTCCAATTAACTGTCTTATCCCTGAAGAACTTTCATTAGCAGAAGATGGAAGACAATTAACATCTCTTACTTTTGATATTTCAGCAGAAACAGGCGATAGTTGGGAAATTCAATATCAAGAATACTTTGATACAGTATGGCATTCAGTAATTTCAACAGATACTGTAGGAATAGAAATATCTAATCTTATTCCTGGAAATATGTATAGAGTAAGAGCACGTTCTATTTGTGATGAAGAACCTTCTTACTTTACAGGGGAATTATTGTATCAAACTCTTTGTCCTGTAATCACAGTTACAGATGAAGAACCATTTACAGAAGGATTTGAAAGCACTTGGTTCCGTTCAGGTTCTATAACATCTGCTAATGCTTATGCTCCTTTGTGTTGGGCAAATGTTGATGCAGGTTCTACATCTTATAGATGGCAAAGTTCAACTACTGAGCCTTATGAAGGAACTAATTATGCACAACTTTATTTAACAACAACTGCTGCTGTGGATTGGTTGATTACTCCTATATTTGATTTAGCAGGAACAGAAACTTTATCATTCTATGCAAAACACACATTAACTAATGCAGCACTTCAAAGTGGTGTTAGTATAATGTATTATAGCGTTGATGAAAATGGCGATATGAGTTCTGCAGCTGATACAGCTTTATTTGTTAATTTACAAGATGTAAACCTAACAAACACATACGCACCTTACGATGTTGCTTTGTCAAGTTTAACTCCAGGTCAATATCGTTTGGCATTCTATGTTGCTCAAACTGCAACAACATCACACTATATTAGAATAGATGAAATGCAAGTGGCAAACATTTCTTGTCCACGTCCAACAGGAGAAGTAGTTGTGTCAAACGTAACTTCAAACTCAGCAACAGTTTCTTGGACAGATGAAAGCAATACTTCATGGAATGTTTACTTCAAAGCAGAAGAAGATTCAACATATCAAATGGTTTCATCTACTGAAACAACTGCTGAATTAACAGAATTAACACAACATACATATTATGATGTATATGTAGTTGCAAGTTGTGGAGAAGAAGAATCAGAGCCAACGTTAATTTCTACATTTATGACTTCTTGTGATTACGTAACAGAACTTCCTTTCTTTGAAGGTTTTGAAGATGTTTTCGTTACAGAAGGTTTAAGTAATGCAGAAGCTCCTGCTTGTTGGTTAAACTACAATGGTGGATACAATTCTACATCTTATATTTGGAAACGTACAACAACAGCATCGTATGTTTATGAAGGAGGAGCATCACTTTATTCTTCTGCTACATCAACCTCACCAGGAAATAATGATTGGATTGTAACTCCTGTTATATCTAACGAAGGTGGAGCAGTTTTAAGATTCTTTGCAAAAGTTTCTTCAACAACATCAGTACCGGGAATAACACTTAGATACTTAGACGTAGCAACTTATGGTGATGTTACAGGACTTGCAGACACAGCAAACTTTGTAACAATAGGTACAATAGATGGTTTAACTACAACATTTGCTGAATATGAATATATACTTGCTGATTTACCAGCAACATATCGTTTAGCATTTGTAAGACAAGATGTAGTTAGTACAAGCGTGTATATGGATAATTTATCTATAGTAGAAATACCTACATGTTTCAGACCAGCTCCTGCTTCTGTTCAAGTAAGCGATATGACACAAACAACAGCAACTGTTTCATGGACAGATTCAGATGAAAACAACACTACATGGACTGTTTACTACAAAGCAAGTGCAGATGAAGAATACTTATCAGAAACAACAACTGAAACAACAGTTGAATTAACAGATTTACTTCCAGGAACGCCATACGAAGTTTATGTAACAACTGTTTGTAGCGATGGTTCTGAATCAGATGCAACATATACAAAATCATTCTATACATTACAAGAATCAGTTGAATTACCTTATACTTGCGACTTTGAAGAAGAAGGTGCAAATGGTTGGTTGATAAAGAATGGAACAATAGTAAATCAATGGCACATTGGAACACCATCAGGAGCAACAAGTTCTTCGTTATTCATTTCAAATGATAATGGAACAACAGCCGCTTATACAATAACTTCATCATCAGTTGTAGTAGCAGAAAAATTATTCCAATTAGGAACAACAGATTCTGTAAGAATTAGTTTTGACCTTACAATAGGAGGAGAATCTTCATACGACTACTTAAAGGTTTATTGGTTACCTGCCGATACAACTTACTTACCAGCAAGCACAGCATACTATGGAAATAATAATTATGTTAATAATGTAATCATGAATACTTACACAGGAACATCAAACTATCGTTTTGTTAACCTATTGTCAGGAACACAAAATATGAGTGTTACATTAGAAAACAATCCAAATGAATTAAGAAAACTTGTATTTGTTTGGAAAAATGATAGTGGTACTGGAACACAACCAGGAGCAATTATTGATAATATAATGATTGAACCAATAGGAGAAGAAATCACTTGTACAAAACCTGTGGAAGCATCAGTAGTTGCATCAGAAATAACAGAATCTTCTGCAATAATTTCTTGGCAAGACAATGATGAAACACACTCTGCTTGGAATGTATATTACAAATTAATCAGTGAAGAAGAATTCTCATTGGTTATGGCAAGTGAAACATTAATTGAACTTACAGGTTTAACACAATCAGAATTGTATCAAGTTTACGTAACAACAAATTGTGGAAGTGAAGAATCTGCTTCAACAGATACTATTTCATTCTATACATTACAAGAATCAGTTGAATTACCATACTCTTGTGACTTTGAAGAAGAAGGAACAAATGGTTGGTTGTTGAAAAATGGAACATGTACAAATAAATGGTATGTTGGAACACCAACAGGAGCAACAAGTGGAGAACTTTACATTTCTTCTGATAATGGAGCAACAGCAGGATATGCAAATACAGCAAGTGTTGTAGTAGCGGAAAAATTATTCCAATTAGGTGAAGCAGATTCTGTAAGAATTAGTTTTGATCTTACATTAGTAGGAGAAAGTAATTATGACTATTTGAAAGTATATTGGTTGCCTGCTGATACAGTTTACACTCCTGCAAGCACTGCATACTATGGAGCAAATAACTTCACTCCAAATGTGATAATGAATACTTACACAGGAACATCGAACTATCGTTTCGTTAATCAAATTTCTGGAACACAAAATATGAGTGTTACATTAGCTAACTCACCAAACGAATTAAGAAAACTTGTTCTTGTTTGGAAAAACGATGGTGGTACATCAAATCAACCAGGAGCTATTGTTGATAATGTATTAGTAGAAGAAGTAGGTGAACAAGGAGGCACAGACCCAGATCCTGAGCCAGAACCATGCGATGCACCAACAGCTCTTTCAGCAAGCAACATTACCGAAACAACAGCTGAAATCACATGGAACGGAACAGCAACTACATACGAATTTAAACTAAACTCTGGCGCAGCAGAAACACTTACAACTACAACAAA
>CALCUN010000048.1 GCA_937906975.1 uncultured Bacteroidales bacterium | reverse complement strand
TTTCAGTTGCTGTTTCAGTTGCTGTTTCAGTTGCTCCACCGCAAGCAGCGAAGAATCCTGCTACTGCTAATACAAACAATGCTTTTTTCATTTCTTTTCCTTTTTTAATTGTTGATAATTCTTTATTTTAACCCTGCAAAATTACAACTTAATTTCAAATATGGCGTTGTTTTGTTTAAAAACTTGTTGATAAAACAATCAAATATCTGATTTTCAACAAGAAAAAATTAAGCCTTATTTTTCAAATTCTTGTTCTAATTTTCTCATTTTGCCGTTATTAGGCATATATTTTCTTGCTTGCTTAATGGTTTCTAAGGCTTCGGGAAGTTTATTTAGCCTTTTAAGAATGTTTACCTTGTCCTCCCAGGCCATAGGCTCTAATTGATATTTTTCTAAATAAGAATTGATTAATTGCAACTGTGTTTGTGATTCTCCCCTCTTGCCTGCAATGTTCACCAATATGCGAACAGGCGAATAACACAAGGGTTTCATCTCAATACATCTTTGAGCCCAATAGGCGGCGCTATCGCTTTTTCCCTCCAACCTATTATAATAGTTTGCCAAGCGGTATTCCTTTAAACTATAATAAGGATTGGAGTTATCCTGCAAAAGAATATCTATTGCTTTTCTATGATTGCCCGCTGTTGCAAAGCGTTCTGCTACATTTACTGCAATAGGTTTTGTGCTTTCGTCTATGTTTGGCAAAAACGGCATCTTGTTTAGCCAATCCTCTGGCGTGTATTTTATGGTTGTGTCTCCATTGTGTTGATGTATTCTTTTCTTTTGCAAAATGGAGGATTGACAATGCAAACTCTCTATCGCAAAAGCGGAAATTGTAATAAGAGAAAGGAAAATCAAGGCTACTTTTGAGATTGGTTTTTCTCTGTTTTTGCTGTTGCGAATGTGGTTTGAGACTAAAATTGCTACGGCTAAAACCAAATATATTTGACAATCGGCTCTCTCCAAAGGGAAGTTAAACAAAGCATCGTTAGCGTATGTCAAAATAAGGCAAAGAGCTACTATTGCCAAAAGGCGATGTTGCAAATGAGGATAAAGAAACATTTGCCTCAAAGCCATAATTCCAAATACTAAATAGGTGGAAACATATATCAAAAATCCGAATATTCCAAGTTCAGAAAACATTTCCAAAAAGTCATTGTGTGCATGGTCCGAAACAACATAGTCATGCTTTTTTGCACACTCTACTTTCATAATTGCTAATTTGTGATTGCCAACTCCATATCCTGAAAGAGGAGATTGTTTTATGATTTCGCAAGTGTTTTCCCATATTAAAAGTCTGCCTTTGCTGTTCCCCTCTGCAATAGAGCTAACTCTTGCTTCTATGGAATAGTTGTTTGTTTTTATTTTTGAGTAATTGTTGAAATTATATTTAATGAAGGCATCGCCTAAAACAAATCCTGCTACTCCAACAAGGCAAATCAATAGATAAAGTCTTGAATGTTTAAAAATAATTGATAGTTTTCGGCTTTTGATTTTGTAGAAAACTCCATAAAATCCTAAGACTGCAAGTTGCAAAAACAAGCCTATGAAACTTGAACGTGTGCTTAGGATTAGCAAACAAAAGCTTACTGCAAATATTAGAAATAAAGAGTAGTAGCGAATAAAGTTTTTGAAACGCAAAACTGCATAATAAAGAAATGGTAGTTTAAAAAGGGAGGCTACTGCAAAGATATTTTTGTTTCCATAAAAGCCATTTAGTTTTAAGTTATTGCGTTGAGAAATGTGAACA
The DNA here is from genome assembly GCA_937906975.1 of uncultured Bacteroidales bacterium. GTDB lineage: Bacteria > Bacteroidota > Bacteroidia > Bacteroidales > P3 > Onthomorpha. Next base: position 20,763 of record CALCUN010000048.1, on the reverse strand, counting down.
TCAAAAACATAGTAGCAAATAATGCACGAGAGTACGTTTATGGTGGCTATGACAAGGGTGCAAATGATTAGGTTTTTCATTGCGTGATTATCCTTTAGCATAAAGCCTATTGAGATAATCATTGCAAGGAAAATGAGTGTCCAACGATTTAAAACTGCCCAACCTTCTATGGGATTGATTGCCCAACTAATGGAAGCTCCCATATATATAATGAGTAATAGCCAAATTGGCATAAGAGGATTTTTTGTAAATATGGAGCAGGAGAGTATTTCTTGCTTTTTCCAAAAACTATAATAGAGTACAAGCCCTATTGACACAATATCAAACAATGCAATTAAGAAATGTCTTAGCGAGGTAACATCTAAAACTAAAATTGGCGGAAACATCTGCAAACAAATAAAGAAACATAAAAGTATCCTTATCCATTTTTTCATATTATTATTGTATTGCATTTTGCTGTTTTTAGGTTTTGAAAATACAAAGATACAATATTTATTTTTTTTCTTAGGATTAGAAAATTTTTTCTTTGATTTATTTTTCTTTTTCTTAGCTTTATTTTCTTTTTTCTTAGTATTTTTGTAGCAAGAAAATCAAAGGAATGAAAAACATATTAGTTACTGGTGCTCAAGGACAGCTTGGGACTTCTCTTAAAAAGATTGCAGGAGGTTTTCCTCAATATAGTTTTATCTATACCGACAAAGAGGAGTTGGATATTTGCAATCAAGAAGAGTTAAAGGCATTTTTTGAAACAAACAACATATATTGCGTTTTGCATTTTGCGGCTTATACTGCTGTGGATAAGGCTGAGCAAGAGTGTGCTTTGGCTGAGAAAATCAATGCTGAAGCCTCGCTTAATATTGCAAAGCTTTGCTGTGAATATAAGGCAAGACTTGTTTATATTTCAACGGACTATGTTTTTGAGGGAAAGGATTGCAAGCCTCATTCCCCACAGGAGAAAACAAATCCTTTGTCTGTATATGGCAAAACCAAGTTAATGGGAGAAGAAAACTGCTTAAAAAACAATCCTTTAACCTTTGTAATTAGAACAAGTTGGCTTTATAGTGAATTTAAGTCAAACTTTGTTAAAACAATGATTAACCTTTCTCAAACAAGAGAGGAGTTAAATGTTATATATGACCAAATTGGAAGTCCAACCTACGCAAGAGATTTGGCAGACTTTGCAGTTAGAGCAATAGAGTATATAAACACAAATCGTATTCTGCATTATAGCAATCAAGGTGTTTGCTCTTGGTATGATTTTGCGAGAAAGGCAATAGAATTGTGGGGAGAAAAACAAATTAAAATTAATCCTATTCTCACAAGTCAATATCCTACGCTTGCAACTCGTCCAAAATTCAGTGTATTTGATAAAAGCGAATCGGAAGAATTACTAAAAATAAGAATACCTCATTGGGAGGATAGTTTAAAGGATTGTATTAAAGAACTTAAAGCACAATAAAAATGAAAAAAGTCTTAATATTGATATTGATAATTGCGGGTTTTACCTCTTGTAAGGTAGGAAAAGAAACAGTAAGTGTTGAAAAAGAAAAACCAAGTACACAGACTCCAAGAGGAAAACATAAGGTGAGCGATTTAAGAGCTTATTGCCTTGATTGGTTAGGCACTCCACATCGCATGGGTGGCACTACAAAACAAGGAGTTGATTGTTCTGGATTTGTTTGCAATGTTTACAAAGAAATTTACGGCATAGACTTGCCACGAAGAAGTCAAGACATGGAGAAAGTCTGCAAAGTAATAAAGGATAAAAACCAATTAAAAGAAGGAGACCTTGTTTTCTTTAACAATAAAAAAGGTGGCTCAATCAATCACGTAGGAATATTTTTAGATAAAGACAAATTCATTCACACCTCTTCGTCAAAGGGTGTTACAATCGGCAGATTTTCCGAAACTTATTGGGCAGAACGTTTCCGTTGTGGCGGAAGACATCCTCAAAAGAAATGATTTAATCTTCTTTTTGCAAAGATTTGATTTTTTCTCTTAACACTTTGGCAATTTCTTCATCACCCTCCTCTTCTACTTCTTTCAAAATGATTTCTAACTCTTCTATTGTCCAATCTTCCTCTTCGCAAGTTTGTTTGCTAATTTGGTTTGGAGGGGTGATTTCAAAGCCTGCATTTTCCAAAACGCTTTCCGCAACAAAGATTGGTAAGGATAGTTTTACTGCCAAGTTGATTGCATCGGAGCAACGCGAGTCAAAGCAAACTTCTTCTCCGTTTATCAGACAACAAAGGTTAGCAAAAAAAGTGCCATCTATGAATTTATTTATGTAAATGTATTCCGCTTTAACATTTGCCTTAGACATGATTTGACAAAGCAAATCAAAAGTAAGCGGTCTTGATACTTCCACTTTGTCAAGGCTTAAAGCAATGTTTTGTCCTTCGTATTCGCCAACAGGAATAGAAAGAACCCTCTTTCCTCCTTGCTCAATCAATAAAATATCATAATATTTATCAATTGCAGAAGGCATTATAGAGACCAATTCCATTAATATAGACATAAAAAACTTTTATTTTATATACTTTTAACGCACAAATTTTAAAAATATTAAAAAAACAAAGAAAAAAAATTTAACATTTTTTTCTTACGATATTTATTTATACTTTTGCAAGGCTGTAAGAAACTTAACAAATACATAAATATTAAAATGAAAAAACTAAAAACTTTATTTTTTATTACGCTCATGCCTACACTCTTAAAGGCGAGCGAAGCAGATTTAAAGGTCCCTTTGGAAATTCACGAGTTCGGAATATTACATTGGGGCTTTTTTGTTTCCATACTTGGAATAATTTTTGGGATTTATCAGTTCCTAAAAATTAAAAAGCTACCTGCTCACAAAAGTATGTTGGATATTGCTCACGTTATTTACAAAACGTGCTCAACTTACCTAAAACAACAAGCAAAGTTCTTGACTATATTGTTTGTTTTTGTTGGTGCGGCAGTGAGTCTTTACTTTGGGTTTCTTGCAAAGGGAGAAAATGGTGAAAGTTTTGGCCTTGGTGCAGTACTTCTAATTCTTCTTTGGACAGTACTTGGTATTTTAGGCTCATACATCGTTGCGAAATATGGAATACGTATAAATACTTTCGCAAATTCACGTATGGCTTTTGCTTCTTTGAAACGCAATCCTTTAAATCTTTTGAATATTCCGCTAAGTGCAGGAATGAGTATTGGGGTTGTGTTGATTTGTGTTGAGCTTCTTTTGATGCTTGTCATTTTACTTTTAATGCCTGCACATCTTGCGGGAGCTTGTTTTATAGGTTTTGCTATTGGTGAAAGTTTAGGTGCATCGGCTTTGAGAATTGCAGGAGGTATTTTTACAAAAATTGCAGATATTGCATCGGATTTAATGAAGGTTGTTTTCAAAATCGGAGAAGATGATCCAAGAAACCCTGGCGTTATTGCCGATTGCACAGGGGATAATGCAGGTGATTCAGTTGGACCAACAGCTGACGGTTTTGAAACTTACGGTGTAACAGGTGTGGCTTTGGTTTCATTCATTTTATTGGCTATTGGTGATGTTGATATTCAAAAAGACCTACTTATTTGGATATTTACAATGAGAATACTTGGCGTTGTTACCTCTATTATTGCATATTACATAAATAATGGATTGAGTAAAGCTCTTTATGGAAAGAAAGACGATTTGGATTTTGAGGCTCCGCTAACTAATTTAGTTTGGATTTCATCTATTCTTTCTATTGTTGGGACTTTCGTTACTTCTTATCTACTTATTGGAGAAATTGGCGGTAGCAATAGTTTGTGGTGGATACTTTCTACTATTATTTCTTGCGGAACGTTGGGTGCGGCTTTGATTCCAGAAATTACAAAGCTGTTTACTTCTCCTAAATCTACTCACGTGAAAGAGGTTGTAAAGGCTTCTGAACAAGGAGGTGCGTCTTTGAATATTTTATCAGGATTTGTTTCTGGTAATTTCTCTGGTTTTTGGACAGGATTGGTGTTTGTATTGCTTATGTTTATAGCTTACATCTTCTCTCCTAACTTAGAACAAATCGGAATGGTGTATCCTTCAATTTTTGCTTTTGGTCTTGTGGCTTTTGGTATGCTTGGTATGGGTCCTGTTACAATTGCGGTTGATAGTTACGGACCTGTAACTGATAATGCTCAATCTGTATATGAACTTTCTTTGATTGAGGAACAAGAAAACATTGATTCTGAAATTGAAAAAGACTTTGGATTTAAGCCTGATTGGGAAAAATCAAAATATTATCTTGAAGCAAATGACGGAGCTGGTAATACATTCAAAGCAACTGCGAAACCTGTTTTGATTGGTACTGCTGTAGTAGGTGCAACTACTATGATATTCTCTTTAATCCTTGTTATTCAAAAATCTCTTGGTGTTGAACCTGCTAGTTTACTTAACTTATTGAACCCTTACTCTATTTTAGGATTTATTCTTGGTGGTGCAGTGATTTATTGGTTTACAGGAGCAAGCACACAAGCGGTTACAACAGGGGCTTATCGTGCTGTGGAATACATTAAACGCAATATAAATCTTGACACTAATGCTCCAAAGAAAGCTGACGAAAAATCATCTGTTGAAGTTGTGAGAATTTGTACTCTTTATGCACAAAGAGGTATGTATAATATCTTTATTGCAATTTTCTGTTTTGCATTAGGTATTGCTTGTTTATCTTCACCTGCTTCAATAGGTGGAAACAATGCAGTATCTTTGTTTGTTAGTTATTTGCTTTCGATTGCGTTGTTTGGATTGTTTCAAGCAGTTTTCATGGCCAATGCAGGAGGAAGCTGGGATAATGCTAAAAAGATTGTAGAGGTAGATATGAAAGAAAAAGGCTCAGCTTTGCATGATGCTTCCGTTGTTGGAGACACAGTAGGCGACCCTTTCAAAGACACTTCTTCGGTTGCTCTTAACCCAATCATTAAGTTTACTACTTTATTTGGGCTTTTGGCAATGGAAATCGCAATAAGCGAATCGTTTAAGAACGTTGCACCATACGTAGGTATTGGATTCTTTGTCTTAGCTTGCTATTTTGTGTATCGTTCATTCTATAAAATGACAATTGATAAATAATAAAGAATATGTTTGATTTAATAGATACTCTTTTTGAAAGGAATAATTTAACAGATAATGAACTAAAAACTCTTATTGAATGTGAAGACAATTCCATTCAAGAGGAGTATCTATTTAAACAAGCAGATAAAAAACGCAGACAAACATACGGAAATGAAATCTACATACGTGGATTGATTGAGGTAAGTAATTATTGTAAGAATAATTGTTTGTATTGCGGTATTAGGTGCAGTAATCTCAATGTAGAAAGGTATCGTTTGAGCAAAGAAGAGATTTTTGAATGTGCTCATTATGGTTATTCTTTGGGATTTCGCACTTTTGTAATGCAAGGCGGAGAAGATTTGCATTTTTCTGATAAAGAGATTTGTCAAGTCGTCTCTCAAATCAAAAAATCTTATCCCGATTGTGCAATAACGCTTTCTTTGGGCGAGAAAAGCAAAGAAACTTATCAAGATTATTTCAATGCAGGGGCAGATCGTTATCTTTTAAGACACGAAACTGCAACCGAGGAGCATTATCAAAAGCTTCACCCCGCTGCAATGAAGCTTGAAAAAAGAAAACAATGCTTATTTGACTTAAAAGACATAGGTTTTCAAGTAGGCTCTGGCTTTATGGTAGGCTCACCCTTTCAAACAACAGAAAATATCATAGCAGATTTAAGATTTTTACAAGAATTGCAACCCGATATGATAGGAATAGGTCCTTTTATTCCGCATATCGACACTCCTTTCCGCGATAAAGCACAAGGAGATTTACACAAAACTCTTAGATTAGTGGCAATTCTTCGTCTTTTGTTCCCTTATTCTTTAATTCCTTCTACAACTGCCTTAGGCTCTATCGCAGAAAATGGTAGGGAATTGGGACTTCAAGTTGGTGCAAACGTAGTTATGCCAAATCTTTCCCCAACAGATGTAAGGAAACTTTATAATTTATATAACAATAAAGCATTCGTAGGCAAAGAAGCCGTTGAAGGATTAGAAGAACTCAAAACACAAGTTGAGTCCTTAGGTTATAAAATTGTAATAAAACGCGGAGACGCTAAACGAAACGATAAGTAATAGTTCCTTTTTGTTCTTCTGGTGCATTTGGATCGCGAGCAAATTTACATTTTCTTGCAGCTTGCTCACATTTTCTATAAAGATTTGTATTGGAAATAGTAGTTCCTTTTACTCCCGCTTTCGCTCTAACTACGTTTCCTTCTTTATCAACAAATATTTCTACAACAATTTTTCCTGGTGAGGCTGTTGAAGATGATGGTGGCACAAGTTCTTTTGCTCCTCTTCCTCCTAAATTGAAATCTACGCCTTTTCCATCGCCGTTTCCACCTGCTCCTGTTCCTTCTCCTTGAGAAATTCCTTGCGAACCGCCACTTCCTTGTTTTACTTTACCTTTTGAGAACAAGGCGTTTTGATTAATTGTAGGTTCAGCAGGCTTTTCCTGTTCTGTTTTAGGTGTTATGGTTTCACTTCTCTTGCTTGAAATAGGTGCTTCTTCGGTGTCTTGATTTACAATATTTTCTTTTGCATTATTAGACACAACCTCCTTAGAGACATCTTCGCCTCCCTCAGAAGCATTGTCGAAATCATTTCCTATATCTGACAATTCCTCTGCATTCATCTCCACTCCTAATTCTGGTGGTGGTGGATCAGGATATGGTAAATAAAGAATAAATAAAGAACTCAACATTGCCACAGAAAAAAGCAATGTTATACATGCACTAATCAGTCTTCTTCTATTTTCTTCGTTCATTATTTAGTCGCCTCTGTTGCTAAAATAACCTTGTGTTTCTTGCCTTGTTGAGCGTTTACTTTGTTTACCGCATCTATTACCGTTACAACATATTGCACCGGCACGGTTTTGTCTGAGTGTAACTTGACTGTACCGTCTGTTACATCGTTTAAAAATCCTCCTATTACTTGCGTTAGTTCTTCCTGACTAGTTTCTATATTTTCAACATAGAATTTATAATTTGAGTCTATGGAAACAACTACGTTTTGTTTTGCTAAGGTTTGTCCACTTGTGCTTTGTGGCAACAATAGCTTAATCGCATTCGGACTAATAAGGGTTGATGTTAGCATAAAGAAGATTAGCAACAAGAACACCAAATCCGACATTGATGAAGAGTTGAAATTAGGATCTATTTTATTTCTTGTTTGAATCATAACAAAGAAAGGTTTTTTATTTTGCAGGTTCGTGCAAAAGGTCCATAAACTCCATTGTTCTTGCTTCAAGCATAAATATCACTTTATTTATCTGTCCAACAAGGATACTATAAAGGAAGTTTGCGATTATACCAACAATCAAACCTCCAACTGTAGTTACCATTGCTTCGTATATACCTCCAGAAAGCAATTGTATATCTATGTTATTTCCTGCTGTACTCATATCAAAGAAGGCTTTAACCATACCTGTTACAGTACCAAGAAACCCTAATGAAGGTCCTAATGCTGCGATTGTTCCTACCATTGAAACTCCGCTTTCTAATTGAGCAACTTCCAATTTACCAACATTTTCTATTGCTTGATTAATATCATTTAGCGGACGGCCTAATCTTGACAATCCTTTATCAATCATTCTTCCTATTGGCGTAGGATTGTTTCTTGTTAAGTTCTTTGCTCCTTCTAAGTCTCCACTATGGATACAGTTTTTAACGTTTTCCATAAAATTAGTATCTTCTTTAAGTGCTTTTCTAAGGGCTAAGAATCTTTCAACAAAGATATATACGGCAACTATTAATAAAATTGCCAATACAATCATAATCCAACCACCTTTAACAGCTAAATCAAATATGTTTAACTTTGCTTCTGTTGATGCTGCTTCAGAAGCAAGTTCTGTTGCAGTTTGAGATATTTGTAAAAATATGTTTGATAACATTGATTATTTGTTTTTATTATTTAACTACTACTTTTCTTGTTTGAACACCTTTTTCTGTGTAAATGTTTACAAAGAATATTCCTTTTTTATCTTCAAAATCAAATTCCTTTGGAAGTTTTTCTGAGAAATACACCACCTCTCCTAATAGATTTAGTATTTCTATTTTTTCAACTCTAAGATTATTTGCATTGAAAACAATCTTTCCATCTGTTGGGATAGGATATATATCTATGTTTTCAACACTTTGAGCATCTTCTATTCCTTGTTGAATTGTATTAAACACAAATTCATCACTCCAAGAGCTTACTTCACCTCCATCACACACAGCTCTCACCTTCATTTTATATTCAGTTTGAGGTGTAAGTCCAATAGGTGTGAAAATAGGATTGTCTTGTATTACTATACCTGAGGCAGGTAGAGATTGATTGCTTTGAGCAAAAACAACCTCCCACATATTTTGACTCATACTTCCTGGATTCCAAGTAATTTTTACAGAAGAGTGTTGCACCTCTGTGGTACGCACACCACTAACGTTTGCACATAATGGAGGCAAGGTTACAAAATTTCTTATTTCACTCCATTCGCTAAACAAACTACCGCAAACTGCTCTTACATAAACAGAATAAGAACGACCTCCTTCTAAGTCTGTAACAACGTATGTAGTATCATTTGTTACATACATAGCCGCTTCATCATCTGATTGTCCAATAATTCCACATTTTATTTGCCATTGAGTTTGACCTACGCCAGGTTGGAAATCCACCTTCGCTTCTGTAATTCCAATTTCTGAAATAGTAACATTTGTAGGCACTGATTGACAAGCATGAGCTGTTGTAAACGACATTTCATCTGTGTAAATAGTGTCTGTAACAGCTGTACCATATTTAATAATTGCGAAAGCCTTTGCATAATAAGTTACCCCTGCGACTAATCCTTCCACGACCTTTGTCATAGGGAAAGGAATAGAACTTGCATTTACCGTTCCAGAAACAGTAACCTTTGTTCCTGTTGAATAGGTAACACCAGGCGTTGTTGAATAAATGAAACCTTTACTTGTAAACGAAGAAGCATCTCCCTTATCTGTAATTGTACTATTTAAAGTTGCAGTAAACAACGTAATATCAGAAGCCGTAGGAGTTGTCATTGTAGGAGGAAGTGCCGGAGGCGTAGTAAAGGAAAGTATATTGCTTGAATACACAGTATCAGCAGGGCCTGTTTTTGTTGCATACGTTCTAACGTAATAAGTTGTATTAGGAGCCAAACCCGTTACAGAAGAAGTAAAAGCCGCAACTGTTGAACCTGTTTTTTGTTTAAGCGTTGCACCATTTGCCTTTGTAGGAACAGGATTTGTTCCATAAATAAATCCTTTTTTTGCAACGGTCCAACCTCCCGTAGAAGTGTAATCTGCTGCAAAATCTGCCGAGCTATAACTTGTAGCTGTAGCAGAGGTCATAGTCATCACAGGCTGTGCGTTAATTTGCTCAAAACCAACGCATAGAAACAACAACCCTATTAATAAATATTGTAATTTTCTCATAACTATACTTATTTTACACAAAATTATCTGCAAATATACAAAAAAAACATAGAGAACCAATATTTTTCTTACTTTTTTCACAATCTGCGTGTTTTATTTATTTTTTGTACATTTGCAAAAAAATTAAAAATTTCAAAAATATGAGAAAATTTATCAAAACATTCGTCTTTGCGTTTGCAGTATTGTCGCTTTCATTCGCATACTCACAAAGCAAACCTATTGAAATAAATAAAGAAGACTTTTTAACAAAAGTTGCAGACTACAAAAAATCACCAGAAAAATGGGTTTCCTTAGCAGAAAAGCCAATAATAGTAGATTTTTATGCAAATTGGTGTAAGCCATGCAAAATGATTTCTCCATATTTAGACAACTTAGCAAAAAAATATGAAGGAAAAATCATCATTTACAAGGTAAATGTGGATAAAGAAAAAGAATTAGCAAAAGAAATTGGCATAAACAGCATTCCAACCTTGATTTTTGTTCCAAAAAGCGGTGAGCCACAAATAGTAGTTGGAGGAAAAAGCGAAGAAGAGCTTGACAACATAATACAAGAAGTGCTTTTAAAATAAGCATTCTTTTAAAGAAAAAAATAAGTCTTTGAATTATCAAAATATTTCAAAGACTTATTTTTTTATTCCTTAGGAAAAATTTTATTTTTCTTTGAAAAAATTTTCTTTTTCTTAGGATTATTTTTCGGCCTCTTAGAATTAGAAAAACGAAATAAATAAAAAAAGAGAGAAACCTTTTGATTTCTCTCTTTTTTCTTTGAGCGCCCCCTCTAGGACTTGAACCTAGGACCCCATGATTAACAGTCATGTGCTCTAACCAGCTGAGCTAAGGAGGCTTTTCTTATTCCCTTAAAGCGAGTGCAAAGATACGAGCTTTTTTGTTACTACCAAATTTTTTCTTTACTTTTTTTATCGCTTTTTTTTAAAGTACTTGATTATCAGAGACTAAAATTTTGAAGAAATCCACTTAATTAAGTCATTTCCGTTAGCAAAAATCAGCAATCCAAACAGAAGAATCATTCCTATCATCTGTGCTCGCTCCATAAATTTGTCGCCTGGTTTCTTTCCTGTAATCATTTCCCATAGTGTAAACATAACATGTCCACCGTCTAAGGCAGGAATTGGCAATATATTCATAAAGGCTAAAATTATAGAAAGGAATGCTGTCATATTCCAAAAGATTGCCCAATTCCATTCAGCAGGGAACATTGAGCCAATCGCTCCAAAGCCTCCTAATTGTGAGGCTCCTTCTTTTGTAAAGACTAATTTGAATTGTTTAACGTAATTAACCAAAGTTTCTGTTCCGACTTGTATTCCAGCAGGTATTGATTCTAATATATTATAGTCTATTTTTTCTGTTTTATATATTAGAGTTGGATTTTTCGCAACGGCACCTATTCTGCCATCTGCGCCAAGTTTGAAACTAACTTCTTGTTTTGCGTTGTTTCTATAATATGTTATTGTAACGTCTTTTCCTTTTTTGTCGGCTATTTCCTTTACGAAATCGCTAAATGTTGGTGTTGCTACGCCATTTAATGCAACTATGCTATCGCCTATTTGCATTCCTGCACTTTGTGCAACAGAGCCAATAGCAAAGTTATCTATTACAAAAGGAACTCTAACAGTTGCAAATTCTTTTGGGTTTGCAACCAACATTTGTTTTGCAAAGTCTTTTGGTAAATTAAATGTTACTAAAGAATCTCCTCTTTTTACTGTTACATCTTTTGCTGATTCTAATAAAACTTGCTCTACTACATCTGCAAGGTTTACAACTTTTTTACCGTCTATGCTTTGTACTATATCTCCATTTTGGAATCCATTTTTCAAAGCCACCTCTGTGTAGTCATATCCGTGTGTTACGTTTTGCATTGGCAAGGTTTCTTTCCCCCACACAAAAAGCATTGCTGAGAAAATAACAATTGCTCCAACAAAATTCATCAAAACACCTCCTAAAACTATAAGTAGTCTTTGCCATGTTTTCTTTGAGCGATATTCCCACTCTTGTGGCTCTGAAGGTAAGGCGTCTGCTGAGGTTGTACTCTCGTCAATCATTCCCGCAATCGAGCAATAACCTCCGAAAGGCAACCAACCAATTCCCCATTCTGTTTTATCAGGGTGTTGTGCAAACTCTTCTGGAGATTTTTTTGAAAACCAGCTAAAATGCCACTTACCATTATATTTTTTTGCTCTTAAAAGGGAAAATCCAGGATTGAAAAACAAATAGAATTGTTCTACTCTTGTTTTAAATAATCTTGCAAATAAATAATGTCCTAACTCATGAATAAATACCAATAACGATAAACTCAGTATTAATGCTAAAAATTTCATATTTTTTAATTATTTAATATTTCTCTTTTTAATTGTTCTTTTACTATTTCGTCTGTTTTGAAATAATCCTCTAAGGTTGGATTTTTCACAAAGGCAAACGTATTAAATGCCTTTTCTATTATGTTTCCTATCTCTATAAATTGAATTTTTTCTTTCAAAAATGCTTCTACCGCCACTTCGTTTGCTGCATTCATTATCGCAGGAAGATTTCCTCCTTCTTCTATTGCATGATATGCCAAGGCTAAACAAGGAAATAATTCTGTGTTTGGTTTTTCAAAAGTTAAGGTAGAGTATTTGTATATGTCTAATTTTTCTGATGTATTAGGCAATCTTTCTGGAAAATTCAAAGCATATTGGATTGGAAGACGCATATCTGCAACTCCTAACTGAGCTTTAATACTTCCGTCTTCAAATTCCACCATTGAATGTATTATACTTTGAGGGTGAATAACTGCTTCTATCTTGCTTGGCTTTATATCAAACAACCATCTTGCTTCAATCATTTCAAAACCCTTGTTCATCAAAGTTGCTGAATCGATAGTAACTTTTTTTCCCATTGACCAATTTGGGTGTTTCAATGCTTGTGCAACACTTACCTTTGAAAGTTCATCTTTTGTAAAGGTTCTAAATGGACCACCTGAAGCGGTAAGATATATTTTGTTTATTTTGTTATTTATTTCTCCTATTAAACACTGAAAAATTGCAGAATGCTCCGAATCAACAGGAAGAATTGCTGTGTTATTTTGCTTTGCGAGTCTCATAACATACTCTCCGCCTACAACAAGTGTTTCTTTATTTGCTAAGGCAACAAGTTTTCCTTTTTCTATTGCTTTGATTGTTGGAGATAATCCCGCAAATCCAACAAGTGCCATCAAGACAACATCTACGCAATCCATTTGAACAACATCATCAATGCTTTCTTTTCCTGCAAAAACCTTTGTGTCAGTATGCGATAATGCGTCTTTGACCTTTGCATACTGCGTTTTATCTGCAATAACTACGACATTGGGATTAAATTTCAAGGCTTGCTCTATAAGCAAATCCGCTTGTGTGTTAGCGGTTAGCACTTCTGCCGAAAATATATCAGGGTGTTGGGCTATTATATCTAAGGTTTGCTGACCTATTGAGCCTGTTGAACCAATTACTGCAACAGATTTTTTATTCATCATTACTTTTTCTTTGTCTTAAATTAGTTCCCCACATTAGTTTGTTTCTGATTGCTGAAAAGAATGTTTGATTTTGCATTCTTATTAGACTCAATTCCATATCTGCTTTTGAGATTTCTATTGAAATTGGAGTCTCTAACGGATAGGTTTGCGAGTCTAAATGAAGCGAAATGCCTTTTCGCGAATCGTTTATTACAAATCGTATCAGAGAATCATCGGGAATAATCAGCGGTCTTAAAGTTAAATTGTGTGGAGAAATAGGTGTGATACATAAACAACGAGAATTTGGAGATATAATAGGACCTCCGCAACTCATTGAATAGGCTGTAGAACCTGTTGGCGTTGTTGCAATCAACCCATCTGAGGTATATGTTGTCAAATACTCATCTCCTATGTACGCATCTATTTCTAACAATTCCCCTGGCGAAAGAGAACGCACGCAAACTTCATTTATCGCAAAGCGTTCTTCTTTTGAAGACAAGTAAGTAGCCTTTAAGACGCTGTGTTTTTCTACTTTATAGTTTCCTTTCTCTATTTCAGATAAAAGATTCTTTATTTCGTTTCTACCAACACTTGTAAGAAATCCTAAATGTCCAAGATTTATTCCAAGAACAGGCAGAGTTGTATTTTTCACAACCGAGAGTGTATCTAGCAATGTACCATCTCCTCCCAAAGAAAACAAAATATCAATTTTTTTATCCTTTATTTTATCCTCTTCAAAGGCTGAAATATTACAATTATTCGGCGTTTTAATTTTACCTTGTAAAGATTTGAGAAATTCTTTTGAAACAAACAATTCCTTTGAATAAAGACTTATTTGAGAAAACAAATCTTCTATATAACACAAATCTTCTTCTTTACAATTTTTACCGAATATTGCTATTTGCATATTTTAGTTTAATTTAAGCTTTGGAGTAGAACATTGAAACACACAATTACCACAAGCTGTTAATTCACCTTGTAATCTACGTTTAATCAAATCTCCTAAGTTTTCTTTAAGCTCTTCTATATCGCTTTTAGAGAGTACATCTTCGCAAAAAGCATACATAAGTAGCATCTTCGCACTTCTTTCACTTATACAACGAGTTCTGAGATAGAACAACGCATCTGCATTTAATTGTCCTATGGTTGCACCATGCGAACACTTAACATCATCATTATATATCTCTAAAAACGGACGAGTATTCACCTTTGCCTTATCGGTAAGAAGCATATTCTTGTTGTTTTGCAAAGCAACAGTTCCTTTTGCACCATAATCAACAAAGACATGTCCTACAAAACTTGATTTTGCCACATCATCAAGTATTCCTTTGAATAATTGATTAGAAGAACAATTAGGTTTGTGGTGATAAACGTTGATTTCAGTTTCTGCTTCTTGTTGTTTATCCATCAAATACAAACCATTAAGGTCAGCAGTTGAATATTCATCGTTGAAATTCACTATAATCTTGTTGCGAATCAACTTTCCATTAAGACTAAGTCCAAAGGTAGTAAGTTTAGACTCTTTCCCCATTTCAAAAAGCACCTCAGTGCTTACAGAAGAAAAGTCATTTATATTTTCCATCTTATAATAATCCAAACTAGCTCCGTCTTCTATTTCTATTTGTAGCTTATTTGTCAAATCACAAGAGTGTTCCGAAATAGAATCATCGCAATGTATTAAACGCAACTTACTATTTCGTCCTAACTTAACAGTACTAAATGAAGATGTATTTAAGGATTGTTGATTTCCTACTACATTTATTATCTGTAAAGGAGTATCTATTATAGCATTTTCTTTAACATTGATAGAAATACCTTCCTCTGTCCTTTCTATCACAATAATATCCTTGTATTTTTCTCCCAAAACAACATCTTCATACAACTTTCCATTCAATTGAAGTAGTCGTATAGTGTTGAATTGAGGAATATTACAACTGAAATTTATGTTATTAAGATTTTCTTCCATTACTTTCCTTGCTCTAATTCCTTTCTAATCCAATCGTATCCTTTTTCTTCCAAAGTCAAAGCAAGAGTTTTATCTCCTGTTTTAACGATTCTTCCTTCGTAAAGAACGTGTACATAATCCGGAACTATATAATCCAACAATCTTTGATAGTGTGTGATTACAACAGTAGCATTATCAGGTGAGCGAAGGGCGTTTACTCCATTTGCAACAATTCTTAACGCATCTATATCCAAGCCCGAATCAGTTTCATCTAAGATTGCAAGAGTTGGATTTAACATTGCCATTTGGAATATTTCGTTTTTCTTTTTTTCTCCACCAGAGAAGCCTTCGTTTACAGAGCGATTAGCAAGTTTACTAGTAAGTTCTACAACTTTTTTCTTTTCTTCCATAAGCGCAAGAAAGTCTTTTGCAGACATTGGGTCTAATCCGCGATATTTTCTTTGCTCATTGATTGCTGTTCGCATAAAATTGCTAATGCTTACACCAGGAATTTCTACTGGATATTGGAAACCAAGAAATATTCCTTCAGCAGCTCTTGCCTCAATTGGTAAATCCAAAAGATTTTTATTGTTAAACAAAACTTCTCCTTTGGTTACTTCAAATGTATCTTTACCTGCAATTACAGAAGCTAATGTACTTTTTCCATTTCCATTAGGTCCCATTATTGCGTGTACTTCTCCTTTATTTATTGTAAGATTTACTCCTTTTAAAATCTCTTTATCGTGTATCTTTGCGTGTAAATCCTTTATTTCTAACAATGCCATTTTATATTTTTTTAGTTTTTGAGAATTTGCAATATTACGAAAAAAAAGTCAATATCTATTATTTTAACGAAGACAACTTTATTAAATTATCCTCACCTTTTGTTAAATGACAAACATTTATAAAATAAATCTCCTGAGTTTGCGTATATTGACCAACTATCTTTACTTCTACAAAAGAAATATCCGAATCCACTTGATAAATATCTGATTTATCACCATAATTCAAGTTTATCGTTCTATTATTTTCGTACTTACCTTCATCTTCATTAAACTCTCTTAATTCAATTCGCTTTATAGAGCTTGTACTTGGGAATCCATCATAATAAAGTTGGTAAGTTGTTTCTTGAAAAACCTCACAAGAAACAAAAAGAGTAGTTACTATGAACGCTAATACTAAATATAATTTTTTCATACTCATATATATTTTTAAAATCCTGGAAGTTGCATAACCACTGTTGGAATTAAAAGCAACCAACCAAGTACAACCATTGCTAAAATAAATTTCCAAGAAAATTTAACCCACTTTGCATAAGGAATTTTAGCCAATCCTAAAACTGCAATCAACACTCCCGAAGTTGGAGTAATAAGATTAGTAAATCCATCACCAATATGGAAAGCCGTAACCGCAGCTTGCAAAGACATTCCTGTCATATTTGCAATTTCTGCAAACATTGGCATAAGCATTGCTGCCTTTGCAGTACCCGAAGTTATGATTGCGTTCAACACAGACTGAAAAGCATACATAATACTCAAAGCACCAACTTGTCCACTACCAGAAATCGCACTTGCCAATCCCGATAAAAACGTATCAATTATCTTACCATCTTCCAATATTATAATAATTCCACTTGCCAAACCTACAACTAAGGCTGCCGAAAGCATGTCTTTCGCACCCGCAATGAAGAGTTTTGCAATATCACTTGCCGATTTTCCAAGAGCCATTCCCGTAATTATTGCCATAAAGAAGAACAATGCTGCAATTTGTTCAAAGCCCCATTCAAACGCCATTACGCCTATGACCAAATAAACAATAGTAAAAATCAATATTGCCAAGGAAAACATCTGCATAGACTTCTTTATACCAAAATAACCTATGATAGCATAAAGAGCAGTCGTTACAATCAAAGGAATACTTTGAGTTTGAATGCAGAAAACAACTTGAATAAGAAGTGTAACAAAGTAAGCAATCCAACAAGTCTTTGAAGCCTTGATTGCGACCAAGTCATTAACTGTTGCTTGATTTGCTCTCCAATAAGCATCTTCTTCATACATAATTGATTTCTTAGGATTCTTTTTCACTTTGTTTGCATAGTACAACACAAATGCAATTCCCACAAAGGTAATCACAAACCAAACAATCAATCTGTATTCAATACCAGAAAACATCTTAATTCCAGCAATATCTTGTGCAATTCCCAAAGTAAAAGGATTAAGAATACAGCCAGCAAAACCAAGACCTGCTGCAAGGAAACAAAGACATACTCCCGTAATTGAGTCATATCCCATTGAAATTGCTAAGGGAACAAAGATTGCAACAAAGGCAATCGTTTCCTCACTCATTCCAAAAATCGCCCCAAACAAAGAGAACATAATCATTATCACAACAATGATAAGATTATTCACGCCTATCTTCCTAAATAGCGCGTATCTCTCCAAAGAAGAGGACTTTTTCAAAAACGTTTGCACTCCCATATCAATGGCTTTCGTTTCATTCAATATCCAAAACGCTCCTCCCAAAATCAAAAGGAAAGCAATAATCCCCGGAGCGCGTTGAAAACCCTTGAAAAAGGCAGACATAATCTCCCAAGTTTGAGGATTTTGTTCTTGACTCTCAAAAGAGCCTGGCACAATCTGATTAACAATTTTTCCAGATTCTGTAACCACTTCTTGACGCTCAAATTCGCCAGCAGGAACCACCCAAGTCGCAACCGCAGCCAAAGCAATCAAGAAAAATATTATCACATAAGTGTGTGGAACTTTCTTAAACATAGCTTAATTTATTGTTAAATTTTTCTTTTTTCTTAAAACACCATAAACAAAGCCCAATAAAATACTCAAAACCGCCAAAAACGAAGATGTTCTATAAACGTAATCTCCGTGTTTTGTGTAAAAAGTAATTTTTTTCTGAGCATATAAAGTTTCTTTTATTACATCTTCTTCCCAATACTTAGTCTTTTGCAAAACTTCTCCCTTTGGAGAAACAAAAGACGAAATTCCCGTATTAGCACTCCTTGCAATATAACGTCTATTCTCTATTGCACGCAAAGAAGCGAAAGCAGCGTGCTGACGATGTCCAGGAGTATTTTCCCACCAACCGTCATTTGTAATCACAAACAAGATTTCCGCACCCGATTTCACAAGATTAGCCACATATTGCCCATCAACGCTTTCATAACATATAGCCGTAGCAACCTTAGGCTTATTTTCAGAAGTAAAAACCTTGTAATCCTTATCCGTACCCAAAGAACCAACCGTACCACCTAAGTCAAGAATAAAGTTTTCCATAAAACCAAGATATTTTTGCAAAGGCATCTTCTCCACAGCAGGCGTAAGCACCGATTTATGTCTTAATTGACTGTGAGGATTTACAGTATCTCTATCAATTTTTATTGCAGTATTATAATTTTCATACAAGAAACCATATCTCTTATGCTCTCTTGTTGCAATAGTTCTTTGACTTTCCTCAACCTTGTTGCGAGTAGAAATCCCTGCAACAAACTCCAAGCGAGGAAAAGCATTAGAAAGATTTCTCAAATACTCAACACTACCAATTTCTTCAATGTATTCTTCCCACGCATACTCTTGTATGCAACTCTCAGGACAGACAACGTAATCCGTTTCTTTATCTGCCTTTTGCAAAGTTAAGCCTGTGATTATGTTACACACATCTTGCGGACTCAAACTATACTGTTCATCGTATGGATCAAGATTTGGTTGCACCACAACAACGTCTGAGGCTTGCGAGGTTTCTTCTTGATAGGTAAAATAAAGCGTTAGCGAAATTATTACAGGCAAACAAATTATTAAACCTAAGGAATAGATTCTTTTTCTACTGAAAGATTTTTCTAAAATGCCGTTTAGTAAAAACAAAGCAAAAACATTGCAAATCAAAATCCAAAAACTACCACCCGCAACGCCTGTAAATTCATACCATTGCACTAAGGCAGGATACTTTGCAAAGCTATTGCCTAAATTAAGCCAAGGAAAATTGAAATCCCAATGCAATTCCATAAACTCAAAGGCAAGGAAGAAAATAATGAAAAACACATAATTTATTTTCTTTTCCACTCCAAAAACTCTCTTTGTCCAATGGAATAATTGGAAAGCAACAGCCATTAAAGCAGCTTGAAAGAAAGGAAGCACCAATGCCGCAGAGGTTGAAAAAGCCACCCAAAAAATTGTAGTAGCATTCCATATTAGAAAAGGCAAATAAGAAAAGGCAAAACCTGCAAAGGGAGAAAATCTTTTATCTTGGTTATTTAGCGAAATATATCTTTCAACCCAAAGCATAGGAACAAAAGCCACAAGCATAAGTGGTGCAAAAAGCAAATCCAACCAAGCAAGGCTGAGAAGCAAGCCCGAAAGGCAGGAAATCAATATTAGTTTTCTCTTACTCATTGCCTATAAACTCATCGGGACTTATAACATAGTCCATTTTAACATCGAATTCCTCAACAGGAACTTGCTCTACTAATTGACAATCAAAACAAATTCCCATTTTCTTGTTTTGATTTACCGAAAGCAATCTATCATAAAATCCACGCCCTCTACCGATGCGTCTTTTTTCTCTATCGAAAGCCACCCCTGGAATTATCATTAAATCTATTTTTTCATAGTCTGAAAAGATTTCTCCCGTAGGTTCAAGAATTCCAAACTGCTCTCCTTCTTTCATTGACTGCATTCCAGAGAATTTTCTAAGCACTAAATCGTCCCCAACCACACAAGGCAAAAGAATTGTCTTAGTTTCATAGTTTGCAAGTATGAAATCATGAGTCGGAACCTCATCGTCCATTGACCAATACAAAAGAATGGTATTAGCATTCTTATAAACAGAAGAATTTACAACCGAAGAGAAAATCCTTTCCGATTGTAAATTCTTATTATCCATAGAAAGCAATTTCTTTCTCTCACGAATCAGCTTTCTAAGTTCCTTTTTTCTTTCCTTTAAATCCATTTTGCAAAGATAAAGAAAAGTAATCGCTACACAAAACAAAACGAAAAAAAACAAAAAACGCTCGCTTGTCAAAAGAAAATCTTGGAATTATTATTTTTCTTATCTCTTTTATTGATTATTCTTACTACAATCACAAAAGCAATTATAGGTAAAATAACAAATAATAGTACTAAAATTGCAATAATAAGCCAAAATAAAAAACCTATATCTGGTGCTAATAATGCCATTATATAATATATTTTAATATTTCTTTACTTTACCATTTTTTCTTATACTCTTCAATATATAATTGAAACAAATTCAACGCACTTTCCACTGATGTCAATGAAGAATCAATTACATTCTTAGAGCTATTTAAATAATCTATTTGTAAATCAGAAAAGTTTGATGTTAGTATTATAAGACCAATATTCATTTTTATTTTAGAAGAATTATCTTTTAATACATGATATTTATCAACGTATCTATTATATAACTTTTTCAACGCACTATACCATTCGTAATTAAATTTAGAATGATAAACGTCTATTTTTAAATCATTTACTCTCAATGATAAATCAGTGTTAAGTTGATTTAATTCATTACTTAATTGCGTTAATTCATATTTGCACCACAAAAAATTATAATCATTTTGCAATTTATCTAATTTAGCTGAGAGACTATCAACCACAGCAGTTAAATCTTTTTCTTTTTTTACGTTTTCTTGTGCGTTTACGCTTATTGCACTAACAATAGCAATCAAAACAATAAATAATTTCTTCATTTTCTTCTCTTTTTTAGGGTTAATAACTTGCCCACAAATGTAAAACATTTTTTAATAACTGCAAAAATTAGTCAGATTAAGTTTTGATTTTCTCAAATAAGATTTCAAGGAATTTATCTTTATTCTT
>CALCUN010000047.1 GCA_937906975.1 uncultured Bacteroidales bacterium | reverse complement strand
CATCAGCCTCAGACTGTCGAAAAACTTGGTCTACCGCAAGTGGAAAAATTTACAAATATATTGTCAAATAATCTTTCTTGGAAAGATATATTGGGAAATAAAAAAGGTGTTAAAACAAAGAGAAATGGAGAGCTTGATTTAAGAGATTTTTCTAAATGTTCAGTAAAAAAGAGAGGATTGTATAATAAATTATCAATGGAGAAATTGAAAGCAAGAGGAGGTGGAAATAATTTGCATGATTGGGTAGGTAAAATAATGGCAAAAAAACTGGGAATGAATGAAGAGGAATTTTGGAATTGGAAAGCGAAAAATAATTTAGTAATTCACGAAGATAGAAATTGCAAAGGATTTCATTTAGTAGATAAAGCACTACACCAAAATATTCCTCATATGGGAGGAATTAGTATGATGGGAATTAGTAGAATGTTTTTATGTAAAAAATCTTAGGTGATATAGGATAAAACCCAAAGAAAAACGCTCGTAAGTCTTTGTTTTATTTTGACAAACGAGCGTTTTTGCAATTTACATCTCCAAACTATTTTCTTTAAGTAAAAAATCAAACAATCCAATGGTCAATATTCCTTCTTCATTTCGGCGAGGCATAATGTGATCTTTTACAATAATTATTTTTTTAAATGAATCATTGATATTTATCAATGAACGTGATTCTTGAATTTCTTTTTCTCTATCAGGAATTGAAAAAGCCGATTGTATATAATACTTTTTGCTTCCAAGACTTGCTATAAAATCCACTTCAAGTTGAGAACGAAGCCACTTTCCTTCTTTATTAAGTGTTTTTATCTCTACCATTCCAACATCAACTCTATAACCTCGCACAATCAATTCATTGTAAATAATATTTTCCATTATGTGAGTTTCTTCCTGCTGACGCATATCTAAAATAGCATTTCTTAATCCTATATCTGCAAAATAATACTTTGCAAGTGTATTGATGTATTTTTTACCCTTTATATCGTATCGTATAGCTTTATTTAGAAGAAAAGAATCTAACAAATAAGAGAGATAGTTGGAAATTGTTTGACTTCCTATATTTACATTTTTAACACTTTTGAAAGTATTAGACAATTTCGTAGGATTACAAGGACTTCCTATTGATGATGCTATGATTAGCATTAGTTCTCTCATCTCATTTTCATTTTTTACTTTATGTCTTTCAATAATATCTGCTAAATAAACTGTCTCAAATAGGTTTTTCAAATAATTTATCTTCTTTTCCTCGTTATCAAAAGACAAAATAAGAGGCAATCCTCCATAAGTGTAATATTCCCTCCAAGCTTCTTGTTTGTCCCCTCCTTTTACTGAATAAAATTCCGAAAAAGAAAGTGGATTTATATGAATAGTTTCTCCTCTACCTCTAAATTCTGTTGGAATATCTGATGAAAGAAAATGAGAATTACTTCCTGTTACATACGTATCTGCATTTTCTATATGACGAAAACTGTTTAATACATCAACAAATTCGTCCATTAATTGAACCTCATCTATGATAATGTAATATAACTCTTTATCTTTTATTCTATTATGAACATAATGTAGCATTGTATCTGGATTTCTCAAATCCTTATTCAAACGATCTTCTAAATCAATTCTTATAATATGATCTTCCGAAATTCCATTTGCTAATAAATATTTATAGAATAAAACATTTAAAAGGTAAGATTTACCACATCTTCTTATTCCTGTTACAACCTTTATAAAGCCATTTTGACGACTTTCTATTAATTGTTGTAGATATTTATCTCTTTTTATCTCCATCTTTACATTAAATTTTTGCCAATATTGGCATTTTTTTAATGCAAAAATAGTAATATTTTGCTTTTTACAAGTTTTCTGCATTAAATTTTTGCCAATATTGGCAATTTTTTAACGCAGAGTGATTAGTTTTCTTCAATTAAACATTGCAAGGTTACTCTATTTTTTTGTTCAATAAGGATTCTGCCTTTTTTGTTTAGGTTTTCTATTGTTTCTTGCGTGTAATGTCGAATTGTTATCAGTTGTAGATTGTTGTTGTATTTGACATTGTAGGTTTGTTGCAGGCTTTCTATCAGCCTTGGCAAGATATAGTCATTTTGGTCAAAGCAAACGGAAAAGGTTAGTGCGGAATTTTGTATTAGATTAACTTTTACGCCAAAGGAAGAGAGTTCTGAGAATATGTTTGCAAGGTTTTCTTCAACTATAAAGGAGAAGTCTTTTGCTGAAACTGAAAGTAGGGTTTGTTTGTCTTTGAATATGTAGTTTGGCACTAAGGGTTTTACTTCTTCTGTATGGTTTATGACCGAGCCTTCTTTTTCTGGGTTTACAAAGCTCTTGACATAAAGCGGTATTGATTTGTTTTCAAGTGGTTTTATCGTTTTTGGGTGAATTATTGAGGCTCCGTAGTAACTCAACTCTATGGCTTCACGATATGGAACTTGTTCTAATTTTTTTGCATTAGGCATTCGTTTTGGGTCTGCCGACATTAAGCCTTCGACATCTTTCCAAATCGTTAGAGATTTTGCGTTAAGGCAATAGGCAAGTATGGCTGCGGAATAGTCAGAGCCCTCTCTGCCGAGGGTTGTTGTGTATCCCTCGCGTGTAGAGCCGATAAAGCCTTGTGTTAGTACAAGATCTGTTTCTAAAAATAAGGTTTTGAATTTGTCTTTTACTGCTTGCTGAGTTTTTTTCCAATCTACCTGCGCTCCACGGTAAGAGTTGTCGGTTTTTATCACCTCTTGTGCTGGAATAAGTCTGTGATTTATATCAAGACTTGTCATATATAGCGAAATGATTGCGGTAGATATTCTCTCTCCGTAAGAAACTATGCTATCATAAAGAAAGTCGTAATCCTTAGGGTTAAGACTTAGCAGGTTCTGTTTTAGTTCTGCAAAAACTTCTTCCACCATCACAAGGGCAATGCTTTGTGAGGGCATATTTTCAAAGAGTTCTGTTACGATTTTTGTGTGATATTGTTTTATGAAATCGTATTCCGATTCGTTGAATTTGGTGTAACGATGCCATAGGTCAATGATTTTTTCTAAGGAATTGGTAGTTTTGCCCATTGCAGAGACAACTACAACTCTTACTTTCTCGTCTAATTGCAAGATTGATATGACATTTCTTATGGAAGCTGCACTATTGACAGAGGCTCCACCAAATTTTTCTACATAAACCTCACTCATAAGTATCTATTTTATGATTTTCAGACAACAAAAGTAAGCAAAAAAGAGGATTTCTTAGAGTTTTTTCAAAAAAAAGCGTAACTTTGCCACAAAATACAATAAAAGAATAATGGGAAATAATCATAACAACAAATCGCACGGCCTTTGGAGTGCAAGTTTCTCTACAACGCTAAGTATTTCCTTAGTAATGTTTTTGCTTGGTTTTATATTTCTTTTCATTTATCACGCCTACAATGTTTCAAACGAGATAAAGGAGCAGGTTTCTTTTACTGTCTATCTTAATTCTGGCACATCGGAGGAAGATGCTTTTGCTTTGGAAAAAGAAATTCAACAAAGCCCTAAGGTGAAATCAACAAAGTATATCTCGCCTGACGAGGCAGCTCAAATGATGAATAAGATTATGGGCGATAATCACCTTGTGGTTTTGGATAGTATTAATCCTTATCAAGCAAGTATTGAGGTTAATTTGAAGGCTCAATCTCTCAACATTGCTCAAATTAGACAATTTATTTTGAATGTGGAGTCAAAAGATATAGTTGATGTTGTGGATTACAGACATGACTTAATTACTGATATAAACAACGTGATTTACAACATTAGTGCATTTATCTTTGTTTTATTCTTGTGCTTGCTATTTATCGCTATCACTCTCATTAATCACACTATACGTCTTTCTATCAGCAATAAACGTTTGCAAATACGTTCTATGGAGCTAATTGGTGCAAAGCCAAGTTTCATAAGACGTCCTTTTATCGCAAAGGGCTTTATGCTTGGTCTTAGCGGAAGTGTTATTGCAGATGTGCTTTTGGCTGGCGTACTTTTCTGGGCTTATTCAAGCATTAATAGTTTGAGTATTGCAGACCACATCAAGATTTATGCAATTATTGGAATTTCTATTATAATTCTTGGTACTCTTCTAACACTTATCTTCACAAGTCGCTCAATTAGAAAGAGTATGAATTTAAAAAGCAGTAAACTTTATAGATAATAAAAAAATATATGAAAAACATATCGGACGAAAAACAAGATTTTGCATTCGGAAAACAAAATTACATCTGGATGATTATAGGAGTTGTGGTTTTATTCTTAGGATACATACTTCTTTCTGGCGGAGGAAGTAAAGACCCTGATGTATTTAACGAGGCTCTTTTCAATACAAGACGCTTGGTGATAGCTCCAATCCTTATTGTTGGCGGATTGGTAATTGAGGTGTATGCTATAATGAAAAAAACAAAAGAATAGGATATGGAAATCTTTGAAGCAATCATCATAGCTATTGTAGAAGGACTTACAGAGTTTCTTCCTGTGTCTTCAACTGGGCACATGATAATCACACAAGGTGTGTTGGGAATGGAAAGTACGGATTTCGTTAAATTATTCACTATCTGCATTCAATTTGGTGCAATACTTTCTGTGCTTGTCATTTATTGGAAGAGATTTTTCCAAACTATGAATTTTTATTGGAAGCTCTTGGTGGCTTTTCTTCCTGCTGCAGTAATTGGATTTCTTGCAGGAGATTTGATAGATTCTGTTTTAGAAAATGTTTGGGTTGTTTCCATTATGTTAATCTTAGGAGGAGTATTTATGCTCTTTGTGGATAAATGGTTTAACAAGCCTGCAGAGGACCAAACTATTACTTACAAAAAGAGTTTCTTTATTGGGCTTGCGCAATGTATTGCAATGATTCCTGGTGTGAGCCGTTCAATGGCTACAATCGTTGGAGGTATGACTCAAAAGCTTTCAAGAGAAACCGCAGCTGAGTTTTCATTTTTCTTAGCTGTGCCAACAATGCTTGCAGCCTCAGGATACAAACTCTTACAAGCAGTATTAGAACCAAGCGGTGTGCAAATGCTAACCGATAACTTAGTTCCTTTGATTGTGGGTAATGTTGTGGCTTTCATTGTTGCGATATTGGCAATTAATTTTTTTATAAGTTTCCTTACAAAACACGGATTCAAAGCTTTTGGTTATTATAGAATAATAATTGGTGCGCTAATTATTGTCTTAATGCTTTGTGGTGTTAATCTTTCTGTGGCATAATGATTGATTTAGAAAAGGGAGGCGTTATTCTTCTTAACAAACCTTATGAGTGGACTTCGTTTCAAGCTGTCAATAAGGTTAAGTATTTATTAAAACACTATTACGACTTAAAGAAAGTAAAGATTGGGCATGCTGGAACGTTAGATCCTTTGGCTACAGGCTTGCTTATTCTTTGCATTGGTAAGTACACAAAAAAGATAGAGGAGTATCAAGCACAGGAAAAGGAATATACAGGAACGTTTTACCTTGGTGCAACAACTCCATGCTTTGATAAGGAAAAAGAAATCGATAACTACTACCCTACTGAGCATATAACAGAGGAAGATATTTACAAGGCAGCAGAACATTTCTTAGGAGAGCAAGAACAAGTACCGCCTGTGTTTTCGGCTTTGAAAGTAAACGGAGTGAGAGCCTACGCCTTCGCAAGAGAAAATAAAGACGTAGAATTGAAATCTCGCAAAATCACAATCAAAGAGTTTGAAATCACTCGCATTGCTATGCCAGAGGTAGATTTTAGAATAGTTTGCTCAAAAGGAACCTACATAAGAAGCATCGCAAGAGACTTCGGCAGTTATCTAAATTCAGGAGCCTACCTAACAGCCCTTTGCCGTACAAGAATAGGCGACTACAAACTAAGCGACGCACAAACAATAGAAGAAATCACTTCCGAATACAGAAAAGGCGAGTAAAGAAATAGAATTTTTTTTCTTAGAGTTTTTTTCTTAAAAAGAAATACACGCAACAGAACTAGCCTATTGCGTGTATTTAGTATTTACTTTATTGTTTTATCTAACTATTTCACTTCTTCAAAGTCAGCGTCTGTTACTTCACCGTCTTGATTGTCGTTAGGGTTTGATTGGTTTTGTGGTTGTTCTTGTTGTGCTCCGCCTTGTTGTGAGTACATATCTGCTGAGGCTGCTTGGAATACTGCGTTTAGTTTTTCGCTTGCTGCGTCTATTGCAGGTATGTTTCTTGATGCGTGTGCGTCTTTTAGTTCTTTTAAAGCACTTTCTATTTCTGATTTTTTGTCAGCTGGTAGTTTGTCTCCGTTTTCTTTTAGCGCTTTTTCAACTTGGAATATCATTGCATCTGCTCCGTTGATTTTGTCTGCTTCTTCTTTCAATTTCTTGTCTGCTTCTGCATTTGCTTCTGCTTCTGCTTTCATCCTCTTGATTTCTTCTTCGCTCAATCCGCTTGATGCTTCTATTCTGATTGATTGTTCTTTGTTAGTTGCTTTGTCTTTTGCTGACACATTCAAGATTCCGTTTGCGTCTATGTCGAATGTTACTTCGATTTGTGGAACTCCTCTTTGTGCTGGTGGTATTCCATCTAAGATAAAGCGTCCTATTGTTTTGTTATCTGTTGCTCTTGTTCTTTCTCCTTGTAGAACGTGGATTTCAACAGAAGGTTGGTTGTCTTGTGCTGTTGAGAAGACTTGTGATTTCTTTGTAGGGATTGTAGTGTTTGCCTCTATTAATTTTGTCATAACGCCACCTAAGGTTTCAATTCCTAATGATAGTGGTGTAACGTCAAGTAATAATACGTCTTTTACTTCTCCTGTTAATACTCCTCCTTGGATTGCTGCTCCTACTGCTACTACTTCGTCTGGGTTTACTCCTTTTGATGGTGTTTTTCCAAAGAATTGTTCTACTATTTGTTGGATTGCTGGTATTCTTGTGCTACCTCCTACTAGGATTACTTCGTTGATTTGGCTCTTATCTAATCCTGCGTCTGCTAATGCTTTTTTACAAGGTTCAATTGTTGCTTTTATCAAGTCATCACATAGTTGTTCAAATTTTGCTCTTGAAAGTGTTCTAACTAAGTGTTGAGGAACACCATCAATTGGCATGATATAAGGTAGGTTTATTTCAGTTGTTGTAGATGAAGATAATTCTATTTTTGCTTTTTCTGCTGCTTCTTTCAAACGTTGTAAAGCCATTGGGTCTTTTCTTAAATCAACGTTGAAATCATTCATAAATTCTTGTGCTAACCAATCGATAATTCTTTTATCGAAATCGTCTCCTCCAAGGTGTGTATCACCGTTTGTTGATTTTACTTCAAACACTCCGTCTCCAAGTTCCAAGATTGAAATATCGAATGTACCTCCTCCTAAGTCAAATACTGCTATGTTTGAATCTGAATCTTTTTTATCTAATCCGTATGCCAAAGCTGCTGCTGTTGGTTCGTTGATAATTCTTCTTACTTTCAAGCCTGCGATTTCTCCTGCTTCTTTTGTTGATTGACGTTGTGCGTCATTAAAGTATGCAGGTACAGTGATAACTGCTTCTGTTACTTCTTGTCCAAGGTAATCTTCTGCTGTTTTTTTCATTTTTTGAAGAATGATTGCAGAGATTTCTTGTGGCGAGTATAATCTTCCGTCTATATCTACTCTTGGAGTATTGTTATCTCCTTTTACTACTTTGTAAGGAACGCTTGAAACCTCATCTGCAACTCTGTCAAACGACTCTCCCATAAATCTTTTTATAGAATAAACTGTGTTATGAGGGTTTGTGATTGCTTGACGTTTAGCTGGATCTCCTACTTTTCTTTCTCCTGATGAAACAAAACCTACAACAGATGGTGTTGTTCTTCTTCCTTCACTGTTTGCTATAACAACAGGTTCGTTTCCTTCCATTACAGACACACAACTATTAGTTGTACCTAAGTCTATACCAATTATTTTTCCCATATCTATATTATTTTATTTGTTTTTCTGCCAATATATAATCAATTTTTGTGCCAAAATTGTTCAAATAGGCAAAATATGACAAATTGTCATAAACAAAATACATCTACTGCCAATAAAGGAAAAATATTAGCGATTATTCAATTTTTTTTCTCTTTCGTCTAAGAGTTGTTTTCTTGTTTTGCTTTGAGTAACTATGTAAACGCCTAAGAAAACTAACGCTGTGGCAATGCTTTGTTTAAAGCCAAAAATACCCAAGCCCATAATGACAGAAAGCACTGTGGTAACTATTGGTTGAAGATAGTTATACATTGAAAGCGTTGTCGGACGTATGCGAGTTTGTCCAATAGGGATAAGAAGATATGTAAGGAATGTTGCTCCAAATATAACATATACAATTTTTAATGACACCTCCCAAGTAAGTTGTGTACAGTCTATGGTTGAAAGATGCGAAAAAGTAAATGGCGTTGATAGAATTGTCCCAAAAAAGAACATCCATTTCATAAGAGTTATCGGGTGATTGCGTTGTATTAGCGGTTTAAATGCTGTTAGATACAAACCATAGGATAGGCAACTAACAAAACAAATCAAATTACCTTGCCAAGAGGAATTTGCACCCGAATTTGCAGAGGACAATATAAGAATTAAAGCACCACTACAACCAACTAAAACTCCTAAAACCTTTTTAAATGTTATTGGCTCTTTGACAAATATTGCAGAGAATATCATTGTAACAATTGGAGTTAAGCTAACGACAATGGAAGCATCAACAGGAGAGGTCATTGACAAGCCATAGACAAAGGAGGTTTGATTTAGCACCACTCCAAACAAGGAAGCTAAAAGCAAAAGCGGAATATCTTTTTTACTTGCTTTTGGAATTTTAAATAAAACAGAAGCCAGCCAAAAAATTATCGTAGCTCCAATAAAACGAAGATAAGTCAATGCAAGAGCATCTATGTGCAAAGAAGAAAGAAGTATGCTTTTTGTAATCGGAGTGTTAATTCCAAAGATTAGATTTACTACAAAAATTGCTATATGTCCTATGTAGGTTTGTTTCATAACTTATAAATTTTAAAAAATAGCAAGATGTAGATTACAAATCCACACCTTGCTTTTGTCCCAAGTATATTTTGTGTTAAAAGAATTATCAAAACAAAAATTCTATATCCTTAACACCTGCTTGGAACTAATATATAAATAATTTAAACTCGCTGTATTTTTATCCTTTCTATACAAATCAACGATTTGCTCATATCTATTTACCTTACTATTTGACAAATAAGAATTACAATCATTAGAGGAGCCTCCTAAACCTTGTCTTCTTTCCGAAATAGCAAGATTCATTTTTTCTTTTTGCGATTGTTGTTGATCGGTTATGCTGTTATTTTTAACAGATTTTATAGATTTTGTAATCTTTAACCTAACAATGCCAGAGGGTTTTCCTTGAAGAGAAAAAGAATTGCCTACTGTTTGTGAGTTAAACAAACACACCACAAACAATATCAATAACAATACCGCTCTACAATAGGGTTTTTGATTCATTTCTCTTCTTTATTCTTTTGAGTTTGCAAAGTTATGAAAAATTTATTTTGCAGAAAAGAAAAAAAAGCGTAGTTTTGACAAGTTTTTTATAATATTTCTATGAACAAGGTATTAAATTTAAATAACAACAAATGCGTTGCGTGTTACACATGCGTGAGAGCCTGTCCTGTTAAGGCTATTCAAGTCAAAGAAAACAACAAAAAACCTCATATTGTAGAAGAAAATTGTATTGCGTGTGGCTCTTGTCTTGAAGCTTGCTCGTATTCTGCTATTGAATTGGTAAGTAATATTGAAATTGTAGAAAAAATTCTTCGCTCACCAAATAAAACGGCTGCGATTTGCGACCCTAGTATTGCAGGAGAGTTTGCTGACGTGAGGGATTACCGCAAATTTGTCAGCATGATAAGAAAACTTGGCTTTGACTACGTATGTGAGGTTTCATTTGGCGTGGATTTGGTTAGCAAAAAGTTTGCAAATCTTTGCGAGGGCTACAAAGGAAAAAGCTATATCACATCTCACTGCTCTGTAAGCAATCTTTATATTGAGAAATACCAATCAAATTTAGTTAATAACATAACTCCTATTGTCCCTCCTGCTATTGCTTGTTGCTCTACTGTGAGAAAACTATACGGAGAGGAAGTAAAAGTTGTAAACATCACACCTTGTCTTGGACTTAAAAAGGATAACAACCGATATGAAAAGGGTGCAAGAATTGACGCTTTCTTATCTTTCATAGAGTTAAGAGAATTGTTTGACAAATACATGATAAGAGAAGAGTCGGTTGAGTTTTCAGAATTTGATGAGCCTCATGGCTACAAGGGTTCTTTATATCCTATTTCAGAAGGCTTTGTTGAGGCTTGCGGATTTAGCTCTTCTCCAAGCGAGGCTAACATTCTTAGTGTTGAGGGAAAGAAAGACGCTATTGATGTGGTAAAACAATTTGCAAAACACGGAAACGAATTTAACACTCACTTTAATATATATTTTTGTAAGGGCTGTCTGATGGCACAGGGTTGTTCTAAGGGAGAGAAATTCCTAAGACACAACTTGGTTTTAAAGTATGCAAACAAGAAAATCAACACATTGGATAAGGATAAATGGCAATCATATTTAGAACAATTTGAAAACACATCGGAACTTGTAGCTTTTTACAAAAATGACGACAAAACCCTTCCTACTCCTAACAAAGAAAAAATTGAACAAGCCTTTAGCGAATTAGGAAAGCAAACCACAGGACGCAATACCGATTGTAAGGCGTGTGGATATGAAAGTTGTGAAGATTTAGCAAAGGCTATTGCACAAGGAATTGCATCTGCCGATATGTGTTTTTCATTTGCAAGAAAGGATTCAAGAATTTCACACGACAAACTAAAAGTTGCAAAAACCGAATTAATAGACTTGCAAAACAAATACAACATTTTAGAAGAGAATTTAAACACTCAACTTTTAAACAATCACGAATTATCTTCCTCTCTTACATCTTTGATTCATCACATCAACCCTGGCATTGCTATAATAAACTCTCAACTAAAAATAACCGACTCTAATGCAGGCTTTATCGACATTCTTGGCGAGGAAGCAAGAGAAATAGATGAGATTATACCAGGATTAATTGGGGCTAACGCAAAATCATTATTGCCAGAGGAGATTTTCACACAATTAGAGTATGTTTTCAAAACCTCACAAGACATAATGAATAAAGATTTTGAATATAACGGAAGGCTAATCAATGTTTCTATATTCTCACTTGTAGAAAACAAATCGGCTTGCATTATATTTAGAAATCTTTACAACGAAGAAGAACGCCCAGAGGAAATAATCCACAGAGTAAATGAAGTAATAAAAGAAAATCTTACACAAGTTCAACAAATAGGCTTTATACTTGGAGAAGGAGCAGCAAAGACAGAAAAGATGCTTAATTCAATTATAAAAACCTACAAAGAGCAGATTGGACAAAAGTAAAGAAAAAGAAAAAAATCTCTTAGGAATAAAAAAATAAAGCTAAGAAAAAAAATTTTTTTTCTTAGCTTTATTTTTTGTTGTTACTGAATCGTTATTTTCCTGCTAACAGGCTGATTATCCATTGTGAATTTCAACACATAATTTCCTGCTTCCAGAGTTGAAACATCTATTTCTCTTGGTAGTATATCCCACGCTCTGACCACTCTTCCGTAAGCATCTACTAATTGAGCGTCTTTTAATTCTATTGCATCAGTCTCTACAAACAATACACTATCGCTTGGATTTGGATAAACCTTAAGAGATTTTCCGCTGTATTGATTTGGAGAAAGCGATTGTTCGCCTACCGTTACCTGAACCACAGGAGTCCAAGAAGAAGTATCACCTACTGAACATATTGCACGAACTCTGAAATCGTATTCATCTCCCATGTCAAGATTTCTCAAAGTAAAACGAGGATATATCGAAACAATATAAGATGTATAATTAACAGCTAATCTTTCCTTGTAGTTGATTTCCCATTGAATGTAAGGATTGTCCTCAACAGCGTCCCAAGTACAAACAATAGTTTCGTCTCCCTTTACTTGATAGTGCTGACACACAAAATTTTCTGGTGTTAAACAATCAGCCGATGGCGATATTGTTGTGAAGTATTCTTCAATAAAATTCAACGCTTGCACACCTTGACAAGAAGAATACAAAATAACTTTATACTCTTGCATTGCATTAAGGTCTGTGGCTTGGAATGGCGATTGTACATTTATGAAAGAAACTGTATCTGAGGCTTGTGTGTTTATTATTTTTAAGTCATATTGAGTGATATTACCTATTGCTTGCCATTCTATTTGAGCAGAATTATCTGTTATGTGGTTTACAGTTAGGCTTTCAGGTGCTAAGCATGTGTCTTTTACAGAAAAATTAGCAATTGTATAGCTTCTTTCCGCATTTGTATCCATTGCAGAATGTATTGCAAAGCGAATGTTATTTCCTCCTAAGAATCCTGATAAGCAAATGTTGTTTTCTCCATTTACAAAAATGTGTTCAAATTCTTGTAACGGCTCTTGATCTACCGATACATAGAGTTGAGAGTTTACTCCTAAAAGAGAAGAATATTCAAAGGTTAAATATGGATTGTGTAAGCTATTCAAATCAAATATTGGCGAGAATAAAGTATCTGATTCCAATCTCCAACACTCCGATATATTGCAAAAAGAATTTTGTGTTGAGAAAGAAATCGTGTCATCTAACTCATAAGGATAGTCTGTTTGAGGAGTGCAAAGCGTATGTAAGTAAATTTGAGAGGCAAGGCTAGTATCTTGAAATTGTGATATAGCCTTTACGCTTATGTGATAAAGAGTATTTGGATAAAGCATATTTAATTCTATGCTGTTAAGGTTTGTTTGTTGAATTGTTGTAGAATTGTTTGTTGTAAGTAGGGTTTCCACCAAATAACTCTCTGCACTAAGGTTGTTATTCCAAGAGATAGTAGCAGAATTGAAAGAATAGTTGCTGATTGTTAGGTTTTCTGGTGCAGAAATCAAAGTACTTGTTGTGAACGTAAAAGGCTCTGACCAAAAACTTTGTTCATCGCCACAGTCTGCCTGTACTCTGAAAATATATTCTGTACTATGTTGTAGGTTTTCTAATAGGTGGTTTGGAGTTATTGCGTTTATGGTTGTCCATGTTGAGTCTTGTGTTTTTCTGTATTGAAGATTAAAAATACTTTGTGTTTCTGCAAAATCCCAAGCAAGGACAGCAGAAGTAGTTGTTACGTAGTTGGCTCTAAGACTATCGGGAATTGCGCAATAACGTGCTGTAAGATAAATATCATCTATTGCAACAGCGTGATTAGTTGGCGCTTGTGAAGAATTATACCACACAAAAAGCAATCTTCTTGTTGTTCCTATGTGATGAAGTGGCAATTCTATATGCTCTCTTATCCATTGGTTGTTTGTTCCTTGGTAAACACTTTCTCCAACTTGGTCCGACTCGCTTGGAAGTTCGTCAATGCTTATTGATGTTCCCGGTGCAAGAAGATAAAGTTTTAATCCTGCATTTTGAAGCTCAGAAGGAGTGTGATAACTAAAATCTATATAGAAACTTTCTGCGTATTCTGGTATGTAGAAATCAATGTAGGCATAGCTAACTGAAGAAACTGTGTTGTTGCATGCGTAGGCATTGCCATTTGTTACGTGAAGAGATTTGTTTCCAAAGCTACTGTAATTGATAGCAGAAGAAATCTTCCAAAAATTACCGTTAGAACTTATTGTTCCTATTTGTTTATTTTCTATTGTGTCTTCAAAATCAATTTGAATTGGTAGTTGGAAAATTGAACTCTCGCTTAAATATTTTGTGTAAAGGTATTTCCATGGACTATATGCACCTTGACAATTTGTTCTTAGGGCAATTTGATATTGATTTGCTTCGATAAATTCTTGGTTAAAGGTGTATTCGTAGTTTTGTGTTTGAGAAATTATGTCATAATTATCAGGATTTGATCCCATTTCTCCACAAACTACTTGCCAAGTATTAGTTCCTTCTGCTGGTTGCCATTGAACGTTTAGAGAATTGTTGCCTACTACTCCTAAAAACATGTTTTGAACTTGTGGACAAAGGGTGTCATCGCTCAATGTATAGAAATAGTTTTCATTACTCCACAAACTTGTATCTCCATCTACATCTATCATTCTCACCTTCCACATATAGCGAGTGTTTGGCATAAGATTGCTTAGGTATGCAACGGTATCGGTTTGTGTTATTTGAGTTGAATTGTCCATTAAGACTGCTTTGTATTCTAATTGCCAAAAATCTGCACTCTGATGCGAACTCCACGAAAGTGTTGCATTGTTTAAATCTATATCACTGCTTGATAATCCAAAAGGAACATACTCTTGGGTTGTTTGTGATTGTGCAATATTAATTGAAAACAACGCTATTAAAAAATAGAAAATAACTTTTTTCATATTTGTCTGTTTATTTGTTTATTTTTTCTTTGATTGAGAAATTAAATTCTTTGCTTAAAAATCTTTTTTGTTTGTATAAAACAAAAAAATACGCTGTTAATACCACTAAGGATATGAGTGCTGAAAGGGGTTGTGAGAGTAGGAAGAGTTTTATGGTTAAAAACAGGGATATAACAAGTAAAATCAAGGGCAAAACAAAGGCTATAAAGACTGCTTTCATTCCTAATTTTGTACTTATTGTAATTATGATTTCATCTCCTATGTTGTAGTTGTTTGCTTCTTTGGTTTTTACCTCTATTTCTTTGTCTTTTTTGTCTAAGCTTGTGCATGCTCCTCTTGCATGACAAGATGCACAGGTGGATTTTTGCTCGATTTTTACTGTTATCTTATCTGCTTGGGTTTTTATTACGATTCCTTTTTGCTCTACGCAGTCTTCTCTCATATATGTTTTATATTATTTCTACCATCTCTTTATTTATCCAATATTCTTTCCCATCTTCTGTAAGGACTCTTATCTTTTCTAATTTTCTTTCTTTAATTTCTACTTTTTGTCCTTTGAAGAGTTTTGTTTTATTATCATTTTCTTCTGGAAGTTCAACAACTATTGCATAATCTTGTGAGTGAATAGCGTTCTCTCTTGCAAGACCAAACGAAAATGAGCATATAGACAAAACAAGTAATGACAACATAAGATAGAAGAAAAGAACTTTTTTGTCAAAGTTAAAATAGTAAACAAAAAACAACACCGCTGCAGCAAGAAGTAAAAAGGTTGTAAGTATTGCCCAAACAATTGGCGTAAATAGATTATAGATATTTTTCATCCAACTCACTAAAAAGAAGTCTGGAATCTTGTAAACATCTCCCATTAGTCGGGTTTTAGAAATTTTGTTGTTGGTTTGATAGATTTCGTTGCGTGGTGATAGTTTTAATGCTTTTTCATAGTAGAGTGTACTATTTACATAATCGCTTAATCGAAAGTATGTGTTTGCTATGTTATTGTAGAGTTCGGCTGAGGCTTCTTGCTTTTCTATTTGTTTGTAGATTTGAAGTGCTTTTTCATACTCTTTGTTTTCGTATGCCTGGTTTGCTTGATTTATGTCTTGTGCTTGTAGCGAGAAAGAGCTGCTCAAGAAAAGTGTTGCTATGATTAAGAGTGTTTTTTTCGCTTTTTTCTTTTGTTTTTTTATCATCAACATTTGATTTTCTATTTCTGTGATAAGTTCTTCTGTTTGTTGGAATAATTCTTTGTATAACTGTGTGCTTTTATTTTGAGAAAAACGAACGTATTCACACTTTTCTAAAACAGATAGTGTTTTGTCTAATAATTCTTTGTTTAGTTCGCTATTGTGTAGTTGTTTTTTTATGTTTTCTAAGTTTAATTCGTAGCGAGGAATCTTGAATTTATCTGATAAATAATTCCATAATGCTCGTCCTATCTCGGTTTCAAATTCTTTTGCCCAATTATTGTTTAGATAAATTTTTGCTTGTTTTAGGCGTTTTACTGCTACCTTATTTGCTTTCTTTAATTTGACTGCTACAACGTCTTTGTTTCTTTCAATTTGTAGGTTTGTTAGTTTTATCATCAAGCACAACAGAGAGATTATAAATACAATCAGGATATAAAACCAAAGGCTATGAAAAGGTTTTAGCAAAACGTTATTAGAATCGTATCGATACGTTATATCGATTATGTCCATATTGTTGTATTTTGCTCTTTCGGCAAGTTGATTAACGTAATCATCTCCATTATCTCCTTTGATAATTTTTAGAGAATACTCCTCTGTTTCTAAAATCTCATATTTATTTTTTGCAACATCGTAGTATGCAAATTCTAATGAAGGTATTTTAAAATTGCCCTCACGTCTTGGAATGATTATATATTGAAATATTCTTTCGCCTCTTTGTCCTGAGGTGGTTTTTGTTATTTTGTCTTCGATTTTTGGTTCAAAAACTTCAAATTCATCGGGTAATTGTAGTCGTAAATCGTCTATTAGACTTAGATTTCCACTGCCTTTTATTTTGTATTCAAGGGTTATGGCCTCGTTTGTTTTGCATTCGGTTGTGTCTATTTTGGATTCTATGCTAAATTGCCCTACTGCTCCTGAGAAGAGTTGATTTATTGTTGGTAAAGAATCTACTTCTATTTCGAGAGCATTGGTTTTTAGTTTTTTATTAACGGTTTCTATTACAGGAGAGGGTCTTGAAAAAAATGGGTCATTGAAAAAGGCATCTATTATAGGGTCGCCTGTTAGGTGTCTTTCGTTTTTGGTTTCTCCTGTTTGGATATGGGCAAGTACTTCTAAGCCCATTGGTGCTATTCTTAGTTTTCCTGTTTTTTGTGGATAGACTAAAACGTGTCTAAGCGTAGCAACTTGATATAGTTTGCCGTCTATGATTTCTTTTTCAAGTGAGGGCTGTTGTTGTTGGTCTAATTCTTCCACCCAAAAGCCTTGTGATATTGGGAATTTATCAACTTGATATTCTGAAATCGGCACAAGGGTGTATAGCTTATAGGTTATTATGATTTCTTCTCCAACAACAACCTTTGTTTTGTTTGGAATGGCTTTTACAAATACCGATTTCTCATCTAATTTCTTGACTTTTGGTCTTGCTGCGTGCTTATATGGATTGTAATTAGGGTCGTTTTGTGCTCTTTGATTTAGGTCTGGATTTTTTTCTACCTTAACATTTACTGCTTTTGTGTAATAGGTTCTCTCTCCTACTCTAACTTTGGCAGGAGGTATGGTTATCATTCCTGTATTTATACTTTGCAGAAAATATGTGTATGTTGTGGTTGATGTAGCCTGTCTTTTTCCGTTTATAATGCTAACAGAGGAACTTCTCATTACGTTTGGTCCGCTGAGAATGTTTACATCTTGGAATGTAGGGGCTATGAAATTCTTAGGATTGTCATCGTTTATGACAAAGCTTACTTTGAATCTTTCTTCTTTTCCTACAATTTTAGGAGCTTCAACCTTAAATTCTACTTCCTGAGATAAAAGTGCTATGGAATAAATTATAGCAATAATAAATAGTGTTATTTGTTTCTTCATTCTCTACCAATCTTTTTCTATATATCTCTTTTGAACTTGTTGTTCTTCCTTTTTCTTAACTTTTTCTAATGTGTTTTTTTCATTATTTTTCAACGCCTCCAACATTCTTTCTGTTTCTTTTTTGTCATTCATTCGCTTTGGCTGTGCAGGAGTGTTTTCATTTTCTTGTTTTTCCTGTTTTTGGTCTTGTTGCTGCTGTTGCTGTTGGTCTTGTTGCTGTTGTTGTTGATTTTGGTTTTGTTGTTGGTCTTGATTTTTGTTTAACAAATATTGTGTTAGTGCTAAATTATACTTTGCTGCACTGTCTTGAGGATTTAATCGAAGAGTCTGTTTGTAGTCTTCAAGGGCTTGTTGCAAATATTTTATTTTCATAGAAGGCTCCATTGTGGTGTCGCTATTAAATAATTGGAAGTTCACATTCCCTCTATTGTATATTGTATTTGCATTGTTTATTGTGTCATTATAAGAATTGCCTTTTAGATAATTTTCATAGTATCTAAGTGCTGTTTGTAGTTTTTCTTGGGTTTGTTGTTTGTAGTTGGTATTGGCCAAATTATATTGTGCTTTCAAGTAGTTGCTATCTACAACTAGGGCTTTTCTGTATTGATTTTCTGCCTCTGTGTAATTAGATTCTTTATAGTAATCATTACCTTCTCTTAATTGTCTTTTTTCTTTAGCACATGAAGAAAAGAATAAGAGTGCGGTTAATATTAATATTATGTTATTTTTCATCTCCAAAAAATAATTTTCTATTGATATATTTATTCTTTTTCTCAAAAATAAGCCATTCAATTAACAAAAATAATAATGAAATGAATGCGAAAATATGAAATTTACTGTCATATTTTTTATATGCTACGGCTTCGTATTCGTTTTTCTCCATTTTGTTGAGTCTTGCAAGAATATTGTCTAAGCCTATTGAGGTATTATTTGCTCGAATATATACTCCGTTACCTTCTTTTGCGATATCCTTTAATAGTGTTTCGTTTAATTTTGTCAAAACTATATTGCCGTTAGCGTCTTTCTTGTATTGGCTTCTGCCATATTTGTCATAAATTGGAATTGGTGTGCCTTCTGTTTGTCCAAGTCCAATTGTATTAATAACAAGTCCTTCTTTTGCTATTTCTTTTACTACATCTAAAACGCCTTCTTCGTTATCTTCTCCATCGGAAATTAAGATAATACTTCTTGAATGTTTGGTTTCGTCTTGGTTTTCAAAGGCTGAATAGGCTTTTTCTATACTTTCGGCTATTGCTGTACCTTGTGTTTCTATTAATTTGGTGTCTATTACATCTATAAAGGTTTTTGCTGCTGTGTAATCTGAGGTTATTGGTAGGTGTACAATAGATGTACCTGCAAATAATATGATTCCTATTCTGTCTCCTTCTAATTGATTTACCAATTGTGTTAATGCTTGTTTTGCTCTGCTGATTCTGTTTGGTTTTAAGTCTTCTGCAAGCATACTATTAGAGACATCTAAACACACCATAAGGTCTGCTCCTGTGCGTTCTTGTTTTTCTATTGAGGTTCCTTTTTGCGGATTTGCTAAGGCTAATATTAAAAAGAATAAAGACAGATTCCATAGGGTAAACTTTAGGTATTGTTTTCCTATTGATAAGTCTGGAATGATGATTTGTTGTGTTTTTTCTTCTGCAAAGCGTTTTAGTCGTTTTTTCTTCGCTCTAATGTAGAAGTAATGCAACAAATAAAATAAGGGAATTAGTATCCATAAATATAAAAACTGAGGATTCTCTAATCGTATCATAGTATTACGGATTTGTTCTTAAATATGTCTTACGTAATAGCATTTCTAAAAGCAAAATAACTAAGGCTAACAAAATGAACTCGCCTCCTATATCTTTTGTGTGTTTATATAGTGAAACGTCTATTTTGGTTTTTTCCATAGTGTCTATTTCTTTGAAGATTTCTTGCAAAGAAGAGTTTTTTGTTGAACGGAAATATTTTCCTCCTGTTGTGTTTGCTACTTCTTTTAACAATTCTTCGTCTATCTTTACTTCTACATTTTGATATTGTTTACCAAAAGGTGTGTAGTATGGATAGGGTGCGTGTCCTTTTTTGCCAATTCCTATTGTATATACTCTAATGTTGTATTCTTTTGCTATGCTTGCGGCTGTAATTGGGTCGATTGCTCCCATATTATTCACGCCGTCTGTTATCAGGATTATTACTTTACTTTTTGTTTTTGTGTCTTTAACTCTGTTTATTGCTGTCGCAAGTCCATCTCCTATGGCAGTTCCATCGTCAATATGCCCACTTTCTGTTGAGGATAAAAGGTCTAATAATACTTTATGGTCAATTGTTGATGGGCATTTCGTGTATGCTTCACCCGCAAAGACAACCAGTCCTATATTATCGCTTTTCCTGTTTTCAATAAACTCTTTTGCAACATTTTTTGCCGACTCTAATCTATTTGGTTTAAAGTCTTCTGCAAGCATTGAGGTAGAAATATCTAATGCTAACACAATATCTATTCCTTCAATGCTTTTTTCATCTGTTGAAATGCTGAGTTGAGGTCGCGCTATGGCTATAACAAGAACAGCAACAGCCAACATTCTAAGATAATCTGGCAATTTCCTTATCCTAAGCTTAAAGGTTTTTCTTGCTGTTGCAAATTGAGATAGGTCAGAGTAAATAATATTTGTTGCTTTCTTTTTGTCGTAATATCTTTGATAAAAAAACATCAAAGGTAATAACAATAACAAAAACAACAAATATGGATATTGAAAACTTATATTATTAATTAGATTCATTTTCTTTTGTTTCTTCTATTGTATTTATCACAAATTCTCTTGTATTAGAAAGCAAACTTTTGTCAATCATTTGATCGGTTTGATATTTTGCAAACTTTACCAAATCTGATGTATGGAATATTTTGTTTAGTAACATGAAATTGTTTTGCGAAATATTGTTATTCATTTTTACTTGCGACAATATTTCGCTACTTGTCATTTCTGAGGCGTATATTCCAAATCTTTCTTCTAAGTAAATCCAAATGATTTCTGTCAATTCTGTATAAAACTGTTTTTGAAGATTGCGTTCGCTAAGTTTTTTGTTGTATAAATCTTCCAATGACTGCAACGCTTTTACATGAGGTGGTATTTTAGGTTCTTCTTTTACGATTTCTGGTGTTTCAATGTTTTGTTTTCGTTTTTTCATATAACGAATAAAGAAGTATAATCCTACTCCTATTATAATAAGAGCTATTAATACATATATTATAGGTAGGATTTCTTTAATTGTGAACTTTTCTTCTAATACGGTTTTTATGTCTTTAACCTCTATCTTAGTGGTATCGATTGGATATTCTAAGATTTCAATTTTTGCTGGTACGACCTCTATGATATTATCCGTATTTTGTCCTATTTGTACCGCCACTGCTTCTCCTAAACTTCTTTCCCCGCTTATAAAGCTCGTGTAGTATTGTTTGTAACGCAAGTATTGCTTGTTATTTTCTACGATGGTATCAATAATGGTTCTTTGTAATTCTAAAGAATCACTATTGCTTTTTCCTACAATAAGCCTTTGTGGTTTTTGATTATCAAAAGGTACTTTGAAAAAGAACTCTATTCTATCGCCAATATTATAGTTTTTTTTGTCTGCTACACCAATTACCGTTTGTGCAACAATGGTATTCAGACTTGTAATGGTTAATAGGATTAGAATTATTAGGTTTTTTATTTTCATTCTACGCTTTTCCTCTTTTTGAAAATAGTTTTATCAATACTTTTATGTAATCTTCCGAAGACATTATTTGAACATTATCAATGCCGTATTTAGTAAATTTTGCCACGTTTTCATATTGTAAATTATATCTTTGTTTGACAAAATTTTCCCTCGTAATTCTATCTGAGGTATCAACCCATTTCAGTTGTTTTGTTTCAGCATCTTCAAATTGTACTAAGCCAATGTTTGGCATTTCAAATTCTCGTCTATCGTTTACAAATATTGCTGTTATATCGTGTCGTTTTGCTGCTATTTGTAGACTGTCATCAAATTTTCCAAAGCAGTCTGTAAGCAAGAAACAACTTGCTCGTTTTTTGATTACATTACTTAAAAATACTAATGGTAAAGAAAAATTTGTTCCTCCATTATTTTTACGAAACAATAGCAATTCTCTAATTATTGTTAGTATGTGTGAGACTCCTTTTTTAGGAGGAATATATTTTTCTACTTTGTCTGAAAATAAAATAACGCCTACTTTATCATTGTTATTTATGACTGAGAATGATAATACGGCTGCTATTTCTGTAATTATTTCAGATTTCAAGGATTGCTCTGTTCCAAAAAAAGTAGAACCACTAACATCTATTAGAAGCATAACGGTTAGTTCTCTTTCTTCTTCATAAACTTTTACGAAAGGTTTGTTATTTCTCGCCGTTACATTCCAATCTATACTTCTTATCTCATCTCCGTATGCGTATTCTCTGACTTCGCTAAAAGTCATTCCTTTTCCCTTGAAGGCACTATGATACTGCCCCGCAAATACTTCTTGCGATAATCGTCTTGCTCTAATTTCTATTCGGTGTACCTTTTTTAATATTTCTTCAGTGGACATATCTTTTTACGGAACGTCTATTCTGTTTATAATTTCGGTAACAATATCTTCTGATTTAATATTTTCTGCCTCTGCTTCATAGGTTAGTCCTATTCTATGACGCATTACGTCCATACAAATGCTTCTCACATCTTCTGGAATCACATATCCTCTTCTTCTTACAAAGGCTAAGGCTCTTGAGGCTAAGGCTAGGTTTATAGTTGCTCTTGG
The DNA here is from genome assembly GCA_937906975.1 of uncultured Bacteroidales bacterium. Taxonomy (GTDB): domain Bacteria; phylum Bacteroidota; class Bacteroidia; order Bacteroidales; family P3; genus Onthomorpha. Next base: position 752 of record CALCUN010000047.1, on the reverse strand, counting down.
TGAGGCTCCATAGTTTATTAGTGATTTTAATTTTCCTAATCCGTATTCTTCTGGATAACGTGTTGCAAAAACTATGTCTGTGATATAATTTTCTATTTTAGTGTCTAAATAGACTTCTTTCACTATTTCACGAGCACGAATTATGTCTTTCACTGAAACAACTGGCGATAAAGCTGTTTTTTTAGCTGCAATTTGACTTCTAAGAATTTCTTTTTCTTCTTCTCTACTTGGATAATTTATAACTACTTTCATCATAAATCTATCCATTTGTGCCTCTGGCAATGGATATGTACCTTCTTGCTCAATTGGGTTTTGAGTTGCAAGCACCAAGAATGGCTCTTCTAATTTAAAGGTTTCTTCTCCTATTGTAATTTGTCTTTCTTGCATAGCCTCCAACAAAGCAGACTGAACCTTTGCTGGTGCTCTATTGATTTCATCTGCCAATACGAAATTAGAAAACACAGGACCTTTCTTAACAGAAAACCTCTCTTCTCTTTGTGAGTAAATCATCGTTCCTGTAACATCGGCAGGCAACAAATCTGGTGTAAATTGTATTCTACTAAATTTCGCATTTATCGTTTTAGCCAAAGCAGTTATCGCTTGTGTTTTCGCAAGTCCTGGAACACCTTCAAGTAATATATGTCCATCTGCAAGCAATGCTATTATCAATCTCTCAACCATATTCTTTTGTCCCACAATAACCTTTGACATCTCAAAAGTTATTGCATCAACAAAAGCACTTTCTTGTTCAA
>CALCUN010000046.1 GCA_937906975.1 uncultured Bacteroidales bacterium | reverse complement strand
ATATTATCCGGGTGTCAGCGGATTCTCCGGAAGATACTGCTGCCTTGAAAACCATTTGTGCTTCTTCATACAAGATTACAACCTTCGATAATTTCATAAAGGAAAATAAACAAAATAATCAAATAATAACTGAGGAAATAAAAGAAACAGAACAAATAGAAGAAAATAAAAATAAAGAACAACAAATAACAGTAATAAGATCAAATGGTAATATAGTAACATTAAACCTTACTGATTATCTAATAGGAGTAGTCGGTGCTGAAATGCCAGCAGCATTCCAAATAGAAGCACTAAAAGCTCAAAGTGTTGTAGCAAGAACTTATGCTTTAAAAAGAATTGAGTATAATAAAGATAAAGAATATGATGTAGTGGATTCTACTTTAAATCAGGTTTATTTAGATTTAGATTATTTATACAGAAAAAAGACGATAAAATCTTCTTATTTATTTCATAATCAAGTAGATATATTTCAAGAATAAACCTATTTTACCAAATAAAATAAAAATATCTTGCCAAAGATACAATATTTTATATGAAAAAACAAAAAAAACGAAAAAAAAGTTCTTTTGACAAAAAGCAAAAATAAGAAATGAGAAAATTAAACCAAACAACATCTTTTATTTAAAATCATTAAGAAAACAAAAGATTTTGATATGAAAAATTAAGCAAAAGTAGGATTTTTAATAAAAAAGCAAACAAATATTGGAGTGAGGGCAAAAAAACATTATCTTTGCAGTCATTTTTAGCATTATACTTCCGTTTTTTCTATTAAATTTTTAAACACATACTTTTCAAAACAAAAAAAATTATGAGTGTAAATTTTGTAAAAGTAAAAAGAATGGTTCACGTTGGAGAAAATCCTGGTGAGAAGTTTTTGGCGAGATTATGGAGAAATCAAGATATTAATCTTGACACTATCGCCGAGGAGATAAGTAATTCAACTACTATGAATTATGCCGATGTTATAGGGGTTGTGAAAGCGCTTGAACAACAAATTTCAAAGTATATAATGAATGGTTCGGCGGTGAAACTTGGAATGTTGGGTTCGTTCGTTCCGGCAATTTCAGCGAAAGCGTGTGAGAGCGCTGATGATGTAACGAATGAAAGCATAAAAAGGGTGAAATGTCTGTTTAAACCTTCGGTTAAGTTTAAAAATCTTTTAGCGAAGGCAAGTTTAAAGGAGAAAGATTTAACAGTGAAGGGTTTGATTGAGTAATCTATGGGAAAAATTAAGGGTGTCCATTTTTTGACACCCTTTTGTTTTATAGTCCCATTTCGTTTTTGATTCTTTCTATTTTTTCTGTGGCTTGGGTTTGTAGTTTGTCGTAATCTTCTGTGGAAGTCATTGGTAATGTGATAGAAAAATAGAATTTGATTTTTGGTTCTGTACCACTTGGGCGTACTGATACTTTACTTCCACTTTTTAATAGGTATTGTAATACGTTGGATTTTGGTAATTGTGTTTTTTCTGTGTCTAAGTAGTCTATTATTTCAACAACCTCATCGTTATCTAATTGTTTTGGAGGATTGTTTCTAAAATCCATCATCATTTTTTGTATTTCCTCTGCTCCTGTTTTGCCTTTACGTGTTATGGAAACTTGTTTTTCTTGATAGAATCCATACTTTGTGTAAAGTTGAAGTAAGAAATCGTATAGGTTTGTGCCTTCTTCTTTGAGCCAAGCTACCATTTCTGCTAATATACAGCAGGCTGACACTGCGTCTTTATCTCTTACAAAATCGCCTATTAGGTATCCAAAACTTTCTTCTCCTCCTCCTATGTATCTTTTCTTTCCTTCATTTTCTCTAATCTTTGAGGCAATGTGTTTAAAGCCTGTAAGTACATCGTAATATTCAACAGAAAAATCTTCTGCCATTTTCTTTATCAAATCAGTTGTAACAACTGTTTTGATGATATATTCATTTCCTTTTAGAAGGTTTGCATTTTTATTTGCAGAAAGCAGATAATAAGAAAGAAGACTTGCTGTTTGATTTCCGTTTAGTATAATCCATTCTCCTTTATTGTCCTTTACTGCTATTGCTTCACGGTCTGCATCAGGGTCTGTTGCAAGTAACATGTCTGCATCTATTTCTTTTGCAAGTTTTATGCCCATTTCTAATGCCGCTGGCTCTTCTGGATTTGGTGAAACGCAGGTTGGGAAATTTCCATCAGGGATTGATTGTTCTTTTACGCAGATTACGTTTTCAAATCCGTATGCTTTCAATGCTTTTGGCACTAAGGAAATTCCTGTTCCGTGAAGTGGGGTATAGACAATCTTTAAGTCTTTTTGTTTTTTTATGCAATCGCTATTGATTGATAAAGATTTTACTTTTTCAAGATAGATGTTATCAAATTCTTCTCCTAAGATTGTGATATTTTTATCATCATCTTGCATTTTAACTTGCGATAAATCTGTTATCAAATTAACTCTTTCTATCACAAGTTCATCGTGTGGAGAGGTTAATTGTGCACCATCGTTCCAATATGCTTTGTATCCGTTATATTCTTTTGGGTTGTGAGAAGCTGTAATCATTACTCCTGCATCGGCTTTCAACTCTCTAACGGCAAAAGATAACTCTGGCGTTGGGCGAATGTCTTCAAAAAGATATACCTCAAAGCCATTTGCTGCCATAACTCTTGCTGTTATTTTCGCAAAGTCTTTGCTGTTGTTTCTGCTATCGAAAGATATTACTGTGCGTATTTGTTTTCCTGGATTGTTTTCTGCAATGTAGTTACAGAATCCTTGTGTTGTCATTGCAACAATGTATTTATTCATACGATTTGTTCCAATGCCCATTACTCCTCTTAGTCCTCCTGTTCCAAATTCTAATGTTCTGTAAAAGGCATCGTTAAATTCGTTTACATTGCTTTCTCTTAAAGAAATTATTTCTTGCTTTGCATGCTGGTCTATGCTTCCTTTTAACCAATTATCGGCATTGATTGCAGCATTTTTGTCTATTTGTGTCATAATTGTTTATTTTTTCTTTTTGGTTAAATAATTTTCTGCTTCTTTGTTTCCTAATTGTGCTGATTTTTTAATGTAATCCAATCCTTTTTTACGGTTTTTCTTAATTTTTTTACCGTCTATGTATTCTTTTCCTAAGATATAATAAGTTTGAGATTGTTCTATGTTTTTTATATCTAACAAATCTTTTATTTCTCCTGTTCTTTGATAGGTGTCAATTGCAACTATTTCTTTTGCATAAGGACAATCTTGCATTGCTGACTTCTTATACCAATTGATTGCTTCTGATTTTTTCTTTTCTCCATAGAATCCGTTTTCTAATAAAAAGCCTTTTACATATTGAGCTACGGCAAGATTTTTTTCAAGTGGCTTTTCTATAAGTGTAGATGCTTTTTTGTAGTCGGGAGCTATGCTTTGTCCTATCACATATATGTATGCAAGATTTTGCATTGCGTAGATTTCATTTTGTTCTGCTGCTTTTTCATACCAATACTTTGCTTCTACCAAGTCTTTTGCTACAACTTCTCCGTTAAAGTAAAAGTCGCCAACTTTTCTGCAAGAAAATGCCTCTCCTCTTTCAGCACAAATTCTGTACCATAGGTAAGCACGAGATTTATTCTCTATAACGCCTTCTCCTTCTTCAAACATCTTTGCAACTTTTAGTTGAGAAGGTGCATTACCTCTTTCTGCTGCTTGAATAAAGTAACTAAATGCTAAACGTTTGTTTTGAGCGCAACCTTTACCTTCTTCATACATTGTACCAAGTGCGTAACATGAAGCAAGATGGTTCTTTTCTGCTGCACGTTTATACCAAACAAATGCATTAGAATAGCTTTGTATTTGTCCAATTCCTTTGTAATATTGTGTTGCTAACTCATATTGTGCTTCTGTATTGCCATTTTTTGCTTTTAACAAAAGATTTTGGCATTGTGATTCTATGCCAAAACAAAATAAAAGACAAAGTCCTAATATTAATTTCTTCATATAGCTATTTATTGTTCGTATCTCCATAATTGATTTTCGTTCCAAAATTGCATCGCTGTAGGATATCCATTATTGAATGCTAACTTTATGTAATTCACTCCTTGTGTAATATTCTTTTTTACACCGTCTCCAAAATACAACATCTTGCCTATTTTGAACTGAGCCTTAGCAAGACCTCCTTCATCTGCTGCTTTCTTAAACCATTCGTATGCAGTAGGTAGATGTTTTGCTACTCCAACGCCTTGTTCGTACATTTCGCCAAGACAAAAGTACGCTTCTGCATTTTTATGCTCAGCTGCCAAATTAAAATACTTAAATGCCAAATGTGCATTTTGCTTTACATCAACTCCATAGTAGTAAAGCTCAGCCAAAGCCATTATAGCTTTTGGATGATTTTGCTCTGCTGCTTTTTGATACCATTCAATTGCTTTTGCAATATCCTTAGGCATTCTATCAGCTCTTTCATACATTTTACCAAGTCTGTATTGTGCATTAGGATTTCCTTGCTCTGCATCTCTAATGAAGGTTTGTGCAAAAGTATTTAAACCAAAAACAATTGCAATCAACGTAATAAAAAATCTTTTTATCATATCTAAATTATTTTCTCTTTGATTTAAAAAGGCAAAATTAAGCCTTTTTTATAAATATTCAACAATTACTTCTTTCATATATTTCTTTTCTAACACATCGACCAAGCGTTTTATTACGCTTTTACGCAATGCAATCTCCACAGGTAGGTCTGATTCGTGGTGAGCTGGATTTATTTTTGTTCCAACTAAAAGATGGATTTCATCGCTATTAACTAAGCGTTCTGCAATCTTATCTGCCGGTCCATTACCAAAGCTTGCATTTGTTGTTGCATTAGAAAGAAGTGTGATTACTTTGTTTAGAGTTAGCACTCCTTCGGTTACTAAATCCAAACCTTTCATTTTGCTCATTGGAGGTAAAGAAGAATCCATATTTTCATAATCATCAACAATCTCAACTCCCAAATGCTTTGAAAATATCTCAGAGGTTGTAGCGCCAGAAACGATTTTATATCCATCAAACGCCTTTACCTTTTCTACATACTCGGCATCCTTATTCACATCACAAGGAGGACCAGTTGCAATTATGGTTTTTCTTGGATTTCTAAAATAAATAACAGCGCAACTCGTATCGTCCTTTGAAGAAAACCTATCATTACTATAAGCTTTATTTACCACCCTTTGAGCAAGCTTTGAGGCAGAAATATAACGCTCGTTTAAGATAGTATCTTTCACAAATTCCACATACGCATCACGTCCCCAACCCAAAAGCATATCGTCATTACCCATTCCCGACTGAGTAACACCATCAGAAATAAAGATAATTCTATCCTCTTTCATAGGTCTGAAACTACAAGTCATGATTTCCTGACTTCTACCTTGTCCATCAACATTTTCAAGCAATAGACAATTCCACTCAGGCTCAAAAATATTACCACCTCTCATAATAAGGCAAAGCGGATTGTCATATTCCAAAATATTTACCTCGCTATTATGCACATCAACTATTGTAAAGGTAGCATAACTTGTCTTTCTTTCGCTACAAATAGGCAAAGTATTCATAATTATATCGGCAATAGTTTGCGCATCCTTGTGCTCTTCCGCAAAATTTATTGCCATAGTAGAGGTTAATGTAGCTAAAACATTTGCTTTCACGCCATGTCCCATACCATCAGCCAAAACAGCCAAGGTTCTGTTTTCTTCCTTCAATCTTTTTGAAAGAAAAACATCACCACATATAAATTCTCCTTTGTGATTTTTTTGAAAACAAGCAGTCTCTACGTGAAAATTGTTTTTTTGCTCCATAATAATTATGAATTTTGCATATCAACAAATCTTAAAGTATTGATTAAAATTTTTGAATACGAGGTAGAAAAATCATCTACCCCTATTTTAGTAAAACTATTGTTGATACTATTTTTAACACCCTGCAAAGCAATTTGAGCAATAGGCTTTTTCGCAAGTTTTAACACGAGCTCGCCCCCATAAACAACGCAATATTTTGAAAGCACTTGCGATTTTTCTTCATACAAATCCTTATGAATCATAACCGAAGCAAGCTCAAAATTTTCTAATCTATCCTTTGCAGAAAAATATTCTTTGGAAATATGCAGATTAAATCCGTTTTCCTCGTTTTCAATAGCATTTTCCTTAAAAACGATAGCCCTAAAAGGAATACCAAACAAAAGAGAATGCTTATTATAATCCATAATCAATTCAACAAATCTTTCAAATTGATTAGATATAGCATTAAGTACGAGCGTAATTTGCTTACCCCAAAAATTCACCTCTACCTCTGGAATTGCTTCTCTTATCTTTCTTAATTGATTTGCTATATTTTCAGTTCTTATTCCTAACAAATCCCTTCCCGCCTCCAAAGATATTTGCTCAAAATTCAAAAGTTCAATTATACAAACGAAATTTTCTCTATTAGTCATCGTATTTTATTTTATTACTTAACGTTCCAATTATTCATTTGTTGCGCAATAATTTCTTCCACTCTTGCAATCGCCTCGTTTAAATCATCATTACAAACAACATAATCAAAATTTTCAGAAAGAGATATTTCCATTTCTGCTCTAGAAAGCCTTTCTCTTAAAGTTTCTTCGCTTTCTGTATTTCGTTTTCTAAGTCTATTTTCCAACTCCTCTATGCTTGGTGGCATAATAAATATAGAACAAGCTTGATCTTTTAAGATATTTTTTATGTTTACTCCACCTTTAACGTCTATATCAAAGATAACATACTTTCCTTGCGCCCAAATTCTATCAAGTTCCGAGCGAAGAGTTCCATAATACTTGCCAGGATAAACCTCTTCCCACTCAAGAAAATCACCTTTCTCGATATGAGCTCTCATTTTCTCAGGAGTAGTAAAATAATAATCAACCCCATCTTTTTCTCCCTCACGAGCAGGGCGAGTTGTTGCCGATATAGAAAAACTAAACCTATCTTTCATTTTTTCTAATATCGGTTTCAAAATAGAAGTCTTACCACTACCCGAAGGTGCCGAAAAAATAAAAACGCCTTTGTTCATATTATTTTTTAAATCTCTTTTCTACCAAATTCTCAAGCGTGCTATATGCCAAGGAGTTCTTAATCCATTTTCTTTTGTTGCGATTTTCCTCTATCACAATCATTGACATCTCTAAGCTAGTAGCCTCATTAAGAATATTTATAAAGTTTGTATAAGCTTTTAAGTCGCCAGAAAACAAATCATTTATGAACATAAATTTCTCTCCTACGCCTATTGCAGTTCTAAGATCGCTTCTGCTTTTATTTTCAAACTTATCAGCAATAGATTGTGGAGTCTTAAATAAATCAAGTGTAGAGGCAGCCTCTTTTTTTGTAGATTTTGGCTCACTATCCTTCATTATATTATTATGAAGATAGTCTAAAACAGAGCCAGTCTTTGCTTGAGTAGGCTCGCTCTTAGGCTCAGGTGCTTCAAATACTATTTCAGGCTCAATAGTCTTTGGCATTTCTTGCTTAGGTTCAACTCTCTCAGGCTTAATCTCTATTATTTCTTCTTTAACTTCAATTATCTCTTCTTTTATCTCCAAAACCTCTTCTTTAACCTCTATTTTCTCTTCTTGTTGCTCTATTTTTTCAGGTTCTATTTCTACCTGCTCAATCTTAGGTAACTCTATAATTTCTTCTTGTTTAGGCTCAACACTCTCAACTATTTCTTCCTTAACTTCAGGCACTATTTCAAGAGGTTTTTCCTCTACAATAACCTGCTCAATCTTTGGCTGAATTTCCAAAACCTCCTCTTTAACAAAACTAGGCTGTGAAATTGTTTGTTGATAATCAGCAGTAAGAAGAAAATCATACATTTCCCTCATTCTTTGTCTTAACACCTCAACATCTAACACAGAAACAGTTTCACTTTCACAAACTCTTTCACTTGCTCTTCTCATTTCGTTTGTTAGAGCAAGCAATTTTTGCTGAAAAACATTCATATACGTTATATTTTTTTATAAATTATTCTTTGAAAATGCGTTGTAAAATTACTGCTTTTTTCTGACATTGACATAAGTCAAAGAAATATTTTTTTTATTCTTAGCTTTATTTTATTTTTGCAAAGAAATAATTTCACAATCCTAAGAAATAAAAACATGGGACAAATAAACATTTATTCAGCCTCGGCCGGCAGTGGAAAAACCTTTAATCTTGTAGTAGAATATCTTGAAAAACTATTAGCAAATCCTCAGGCTTTCAAAAATATTTTAGCGGTTACTTTCACCAATAAATCGACAAATGAAATGAAAACAAGGATTCTTTCCACCCTTTACGGATTAGCAAGCAATCAACCTTATGCTGACAAATACATCTCTCCACTTAAAGACAAAACCCACAAGGCTGAAAAAGAAATAAGAGAAAAAGCGAACGATATTTTAAAAATAATTCTTCACGATTATTCTTATTTTAATGTTGAAACAATAGATAGTTTTTTGCAAAAGGTACTAAAAAATCTTGCAAAGGAAGTTAAAGTTGGTAGTCATTTTGATGTGATTTTAGATGAAACAGAATATATAGAAAAAGCAATAAAACAAGTAAACAATTCTGAGAAGTTAAAAGACTATGTAGAGAAACTAATCAACAAACGCTTAGAAGATGGTGAGAATTGGAAACATGACAAAATTTTATTAGAACTTGCCAAAGACCTAAACAAAGAAGTTGTAAGAGAAAACATAAAAGATCAAACAACAGACATAGATATAATAGAGCAGTACGTTAAAAAACGAAAAGCAATCTACGATAATTTCCTAAAAGAATTACATTCAAAGATTGAGGCCTTTAAAAGAAAATTTAAAGTTAGCGACTTCATAAAAAAAGCCTACATAAACAACGACTATAAATTAGTAAGAGCAGTTGATCCTTTTTATAAAAAACACAATAAAAACGAGAAAGCAGATGATTACAACGAAATACTTTCTTTTTTCATAGAAGGGAGTACAGAAGCCTTTAATGCAAAACTTGAAATCAACTCAATATATGAATGTCTTTTACTAAAAAGCATAAAAATCTTTAAATCAGAAGCCTTAAAAGAAGACAACCTCTTTACCCTCAAAGACACAGCAGGATTACTTGCAGAAATGATAGGAGAAGAAGATGTTTCCTTTGTCTATGAAAAGATAGGCTCAAGAATAAAGCATATAATGATAGATGAATTTCAAGACACCTCTCAACTTTCTTGGAAAAACTTTAATTTTATCTCAAAAGAATGTCTTAGCAATCAAGGAAGCAGTACTATTTTCGGAGATATAAAACAAGCAATCTATCGTTGGAATGAAGGTGATTGGACAATAATATCAGAACTCTTAGAAGATAAAAAAAATTCTAAAATAGTTCTTGACACAAATTATAGAACAGACAAAAATATAGTAGAATTTAATAATGGTTTCTTTTCTAATTTTTATCAACACCTATATTTTCGTATAGAAACCGAGCAAAATGCAAAAAACAATGAAGATGAAGGATTATTAAAATTTCATTTTCTTTTAGAAGGCGAAGATATTGATGTATTAGAAAAGACAATAAAAGAAATAAACTACTATTTAGAAAAAGGATTTAAACATTCCGACATTGCACTCTTGTTTCGTTCAAATTCAAAGCTTACAATGTGTGCAGAATACTTAAAAACACAAGGATTTACACCTATTTCCGATGACGCATTCACTTTTAATTCTTCTCGCTCTATAAAGACTATAATTTTTGCTCTACGCTTGATTGCAAACAACAAAGACAGCTTTTCTCAATACCTATTAAGCACTTACGGATACGAAGAAAACACAATAAATCTCTTAAAAGCAATAGAAAAAAATCACACTCCACTAATAGATATTGTAGATACAATCATAAATATCTGCAAAATACAGAGGCAAGATGTGTTTATTTCTGCCTTTTATGAAAAATTAACAGAATTTTGCAAACAAAAACCTCAACAAATTAACGGTTTTCTAAAATATTGGAATGATGAATTAAAAGATTTCAAAGTTTCCTTAGACGATAACCAAGCAAATGAAGAAGAAAACGACAAAAATATAAAATTATTAACCGTACATAAATCAAAAGGGTTAGAATTTCCTGTTGTTATTATACCATTTTTCGATTGGCAATACGTAAATTTTATGGAGAAAATATGGGTAAGCAATAATATAGCTGAGAGTCCTATACGTCTTTTTAGAGCAAGTCTTGGAGAATTAGAGGATACTCAAAATTTAACACTTGCTACACATGCTAAAGTAGAGGCAACGCATCAGGTAATCGACACATACAATCTTATGTACGTTGCTTTTACTCGTCCAAAGCACGCTCTATCTACTATTTCTAAAAACCCAAAAGCTAACACTTGCTCTTCGGATTTGCGTAATTACTTATCGGAGAACTATCCTTGTAATTCAGAAAATTGTTTCATAATAGGAAATGAGGAGTTTAAGAAAAAAGAAAATAAAGAAGAGGTTGAGCAAAAAGATATTTTCTCTCTCAAAGGCGAAAACATAACTCCAAGTATTAAGAATACGAATTTTGAAAAGCAAGATGCAGTAAAATTTTCTCTAAGCAAAGAAGCACAAGACTATTTTGAGTTTAACTCAGAAGAAACAGCAGAAGAAAAAAGAGAACGTGGAATTGCACTACATAGTATTTGTTCTAAGATTTATGAAGAAAAGGATTTAGAAACCTTGTCTTTATCCGAGGAAGAAAAAGCAATCATTGAGCAAATGTTTATTGATGCAAAAGAATATAAATGGTTCGATGGCACTTATAAAGCATACAATGAGAAAGAAATTCTTTGCAATGGGCAAACCAAACGAATAGATAGAATTATGTTTGGCAAAGATGAAGTAATTATTGTTGATTATAAATTTAGCGAGGACACAGATTACGAAAACAAATACCGCAAACAACTAAACGAATACAAGAAAATAGTCTCTGAAATGGGATATAAAAATATAAAAACTTATTTGTGGTTTATTGGTAACGAAATAAAGGAGGTTAAGTAATGTTTTTACAAAAAGTAGCACAAGACATAAAAAAGCATAGTAATGAATACTTGCTTGATTTACAAATATTATTTTCAAATAAAAGAGCAATAAAATATTTCAATCAAGAATTTAAGTTCCAAAACAAACAAACCCTTTGGCAACCTGAATGTAAAAGCATTGCAGACTTTGTTCAAGAATATTCTTTGCTCAAACCAGCAGAAGAATTTTCGCTAATCTATCAATTATTCCTCTCTTACAAAGAAGTTTGTCTTAAAAACGATAGCGAAACCTTTGAAACATTTTACAATTGGGGCAAAATAATTCTTTCAGACTTTGACGACATTGACAAAAACCTTGTTGATGCAAAACAAGTCTTTCGTTTGATAGAAGATTACAAAGAGGTAGAAAACACTTTTGACTATTTAACCATAGAGCAAAAAGAATTATTAAATAATTTCTTTACCATCTTTGAACAAAACTCCGAATTAAAAAAGAATTTCAAACAAATATGGAATTGTTTATATGATATTTATTGCCACTTTAAAGAAAAACTACATCAACAAGGCATTGGATATTCTGGAATGATTTACAGAGATTTTTTATCTCGCATAGAAAATGGAGAAATCCGCTTTCGCAACCAAAATTTCGCAATAGTAGGTTTCAATGTACTTAACAAATGTGAAGAAAGCATATTTAAAATTTTAAAAAATGAATATTGCGTAGATTTTTATTGGGATTACGATAAGTATTACACCGATTCCAACTATCAAGAAGCGGGAATATTCATGAAAAACAACCTAAATAATTTTCCACACAACCAAGATTTTGCGAAAAATGATTTTAACACCATTTCCAAAAGCAAAGAAAAAATCAACCTCATCAAGACTTCTTACGAAATAGAAAACACCTATTATATTAAAACTTGGATTGAGGGTTTGGAAAACAAATATAAAGATGATTTAAAGCAGAATGAAATCGCTATAATACTTGGAAACGAAAACCTTTTACCATTTGTATTAAATTCTTTACCTAAAAAAATCAACAATCAAGAAATAAAAGTAAACATTGCTATGGGTTATCCTCTTGCAAACATTACTTTATTTAACGAAATTGAAGAAAAAATAGACGAAATCCAAAAAATAGAAAAACCAATCATAGAGCAGTTAGAAGAATTGACCTTATTCGTTAAAGAAAAAGGAGAAAAAACCCACAAAACCGAAATAATGCAAAGTTGCTTTGGGGTAATAAAAATACTAAACGACTTTAAAAACACCTTATCTTTTAACAAAATAGAATTTTTACAAAACAATTTTTTGAAGAAAACCCTACTGTATTTACTAAGAAGGCTACATATTCCTTTTGAATCCGATGCCACAGACGGCATTCAAATAATGGGATTGTTAGAAAGCCGAAATTTGAATTTCAAACACGTACTTGTCTTATCTGCAAACGAGGGATATATTCCTAAAATTAACAGTGTGAGTTCTTTTATTCCGCTTTCGGTAAGAGATGCCTTTGGATTGATTGACCAAAAGAAAAAGATTGCTGTTTTTGCTTATTACTTTTACAGATTATTTCAAAGTAGAAAAGATTTAGACTTCGTATATAACAGCCTTGGAAACGGAGGAAAAATCAAGGAAATCACAAGATTTATACTCCAACTACGATTTGAAAGCACAATTTGTTTTGAAGAAAAATACATCTCTTTGCCAATGAAGGGGCAAACTAATCTATATTCTGAAGATCTATTCAAAAAAACCGACCAAGACTTAGAAGAATTAAAGAAAAAGCGATTTTCAGCCTCCATGATAAACACTTATCTTGACTGTGGTCGCAAATTCTATTTCAAATACATAAAAAAATTAACCCCACCCGAAGAGACTGATATTTCTTACTTAGTCTTTGGAAGACTATTTCATAAATCAGCAGAAAAATTTGTAGAATCAGAATACACCTTAGCCGAAACAGATTGTGTAAGGCTTGCTTTTGAAGAATTTGAAGAAGAGGAAAAAGAAATAATCACACAATCGGAAAAAGATACTTGTATAAAATATTTAGAGGCATTAAAGAAATACTACAAAAGTGAGAATAAATTTTTAGCAGCCGAAAAAGAAATAGATGAAGTTAAAATATTCTTAGATGGTTTTTCTATAAACCTATACGGAATCATAGACAGAATAGACAAAACCAAAGAGGGGGATTATGTTGTCATAGACTACAAGACAAGTAAGAAGAAAAAAATATTTGATAACGAAATAGAAAATTTATTTGATAGTGGTTTAAATGAAAAAAGAAACACCTACGCACTTCAAATCTTGTTTTACGCCTATTTGTTGCAAAAAAAAGGCTACAAAGTCTTAGACACACAATTGATTTATCCGCATTTGCTTCACAAAGACAGCAATTGCAGTGTATCAGAGTTTAACAATGCTATTTTCAATGAATATGAAAATAATTTAAAGAGTTGCTTAGAGGAAATTTTCGACAAAGAAAAGCAATGGAAAAGCACAAAAAATTGTAATTATTGTGATTACAAAGAAATTTGTAGTAATTTTGAGGCTTCAAACGAAACAGACAACTAAAAATAATGATAAATTTTGAAACTTTTCAATTAGAAAACGGATTGAGAGTAGTGTTTAATCAAGACAAAAACACTACTCTTGTTGCTGTTAATTTATTATATGAAATTGGAGCAAAGCACGAGGAGGACGATGCTACGGGTTTTGCACATCTTTTTGAGCATTTAATGTTTTCGGGTAGTAAAAACTTTGAAAATTACGACCAAATAGTTGAGCGATTAGGCGGAGAAAGTAACGCATTCACAAATAACGACATCACAAACTACTATTTGACCGTTCCAAACATGTATTTACAATACGCCTTAGAGTTAGAGGCAGACAGAATGCGTAATCTAAACCTCAATCAAAAAAGTTTAGAAGTTCAAAAGAGCGTTGTGATAGAGGAATTCAAACAAAGATATATCAATCAGCCCTACGGAGATTTATGGAAGCAAATAAGAGAGCTTGCTTTCACCTCTCACCCCTATCAACACCAAACAATAGGAAAATGTATTGAGCATATAGAAAACGTTAGCTTAGAAAACGCAAAACAATTCTATGATAACTACTACACACCCTCTAATGCAGTTCTTGCAATTTCAGGAAACGTAGAACTCAATGAGCTAAAACCTATGGTGGAAAAGGCATTTGGAAAAATTCCTTACTCAAAAACAATCAAAAAGTCTTATCCTGCCGAGGCTAAACAAATGGAAAATCGTGAAAAAACAGTGAAAGCCGATGTCCCTGCTAACTTAATCTGTATTATTTTCCAAATGGGCGGACGACTAAGCGAGGATTACTATAAATATGACCTTATTTCCGATGTGCTATCTAATGGAAAAAGCACACGTTTGTATAACAGCTTGGTTGTAAATCAACAATTATTTACCGAAATCAATGCCTTCATAACAGGCGAGGACGATTGCGGGCTTTTTGTCGTAACAGGAAAATATAGAGATGGAGTAGATATAAAACAAGGTGAAGAAGCAATTTGGCAAGAGCTAAAATCAATGAAAGAAAATATGATTACCGAAAACGAATTGCAAAAGATGAAAAACAAAAATGATGCAAACGCCACTTTTGGCAACATAAAAGCATTAGACAAAGCGATGAATCTTGCTTATTTTACTCACCTTGAAGGAAAAACTCATTTAATAAATCAAGAAAGAGAGCAATACAACAAAGTAAGTCTTGAAGATTTACAATCGCTTGCAAACAATCTTTTTAACAACACCAAGTATTCAACATTGTATTATTTAAAAAATAAATAAAATGACAACAACAAGTTTAAAAAAAGGGCAAAACATAATGCCTATGATTTCAATTACAATCCTCTTTTTTATGTGGGGATTTATCACTTCTTTGAACGATATTTTGATTCCTTTTCTTAAAGAGATTTATTCCCTATCTCACTTTGAGGCAAACATCGTTCAATTTGCATTCTTTATCGCTTATTTCGTAGGGGCATTTGCTTTCTACATTCTTTCCTTGAAAAAGAAAGACCCTATTAGCAAATGGGGCTACAAAACAACAATTGTAATAGGACTTGTAATTTCTTCTATTGCTTGTTCGTTGTTTGCCTTTGCTGCTTACAAGGCTTTGAGTTTTTCTATCTTCCTTTGCACTTTATTTTGTTTAGGTTTAGGACTTACTTTTTTGCAAATTGCGGCTAATCCTTTCGTTGCAATCATCGGAGAGCCTCAAACTGCTTCTTCTCGTTTGAATTTGAGTCAGGCATTCAACTCTTTGGGTACTACCTTAGGACCTGCATTGGGCGGATATTTGATTTTTACAATGTTTAAGCCAGAAGAAAATCAAGGTCCTTCAACTGTGGTTATCCCTTATTTAGTTTTAGCAGGACTTTTATTGCTTGTTGCAATTTTTATCTACTTTTCTAAAATCAACACAACAATTGAAGAAGAAACCTCAGTAAGTAAGAAAGCTTCTATTTGGTCTAAGCCTTATACTATATTGGGTGCGTTAGGTATTTTCTTCTATGTAGGAGCAGAAGTGGCGGTTGGTAGTAATATAGTATCATATTTAAAAGAAACTATGCAGATGGACGAAGCCTTAGCTTCGGCTTATCTTTCTTATTATTGGGGTGGTGCTATGATAGGACGTTTTCTCGGCTCGGTTAGTTTGAGTAATTTGAAGATAGAAAAGAAATTGCTTTATATGTTATTGCTTGCCGCAACAGGATTTGCTGTAATATTCTTTATAAACAATTCTTTGCATGGTTTAAGTTTTGAAAAGGTTTGGATTTTCTTGTTATTTATCGCTTTGAACTTCGTTGGTTTGTTTATTGGCAAGGGAAAAACTGCTCGCAGCTTAGCAATCTTTGCTTTTGTTAATGTTTGCTTGATTGTTTTAAGCCTTTCTATCAATTCTCCTTTGGTGATTTGGACTTTACTTGCGATAGGGTTGTTTAATTCTATTATGTGGTCAAATGTTTTCACCCTTGCAATTGACGGATTGAAAGAACAAACCTCACAAGTCTCTTCAATGTTGATTATGATGATAGTCGGCGGAGCAGTACTTCCTCCTTTGCAAGGACTTTTAGCCGATGCAACAAACATAAGCATTTCTTTCCTAATCCCGATGGTGTCTTACGCTTATTTATTCTTCTATGGAATTAAGGGATTCAAAATAGGGAAAAAATAAGTCTTAGAAACAATAAAAAAATCTCTTAGGAAAATTTTACTAATCCTAAGAGATTTTTTTCTAAAACAAAGAGTTGTTATTTTCTTTCTTGAAACAAGATGTAATAGACATTGTTTTCTTCATACATAGCCTTTACAAAATATTTCTCTTTGTTTTTTTCTATTTTGTTTTTCAAATCTTCTACGCTGTATGCTCTTGATGTTATAGAGCCTTCTGTCATTTCCGATTTGTCAAACTTTAATTTTTTCATTTTTATCTTGCTTTTTTCTCCGTCTTTTGTTTGAATCTCCAAAGTTTTGTAATCTTGTGGATTTTCTTCATTTACTCCGACCTCAACATACTTTGCATCGTCTTTGTCTATGTTTGCTTTTGTTTGAGAAAACGTAACAGATGATAACATCATCACAATTGCTAATAAAACTACTCTTTTCATAATCTTTTACTTTTATAAGTTAGTAATCTACTAACGAAGTCTTGCATTTTTTATTGCAGAGAATTTTATTAATCTTTTCATTTTCAAAAAAATATACAAAAAAAATCAAAAAACCTTTGACTATTTACAAGGAAATTTAGGTAAAAAACAGTAATGGAGGCGAAGCGTTTGCTAAAAAAAGTCCCGAATCTATTGAAAGCATTGCTCAAAAAATGGCGTTTTCTTCAATAGAGGTCTTTTCAAGATTCTTTAAAAGAGTTGCGGGGAAAAGCCCTAAAAATTTCAGAAAATAGTTCGCTGTTTTTTTCCTAAGAAAAAATAAAATTTCTCTTAGAAAAAATATTTTTTTTCTTTGAAATATTTTGAAAAAGCAAAGACTTTTTTTTGAGGCTTATTGTACTAAAAAATATCTCTTAGGTTTGGTAAATCCTGCCTAAGAGATATTTTGTTTTTTCTTTGTTTTATTTTTAGAAGTTAAAGAGCTTCCAGCTTACGTTAAGGTTTAATAGTCCGATTGTTGGTTGTACATTATAATTTGAATAAGAAAGTTCGTAACTTGCACCGAATCCCAAGCGATAGTTAGTACATGGCAAGAAGTATTGGTAAGCTAACTCCGCTCCTATTTGAAAATGCCACGCTCTTTCGGTTGGTAAAAAATATATATTAGGTGCTTGAGTATAATAATGCAAATCATCTTGATTTTCATACTCATGCCCCCAATAATAATCCTTGTAAGTATAGACTGCTCCAACGATTGCACTGAGTTTCAAACGATGTGCTTTTGATTTATTCAAAAGATTGTAGCCTAAGGTTATTGATGTAGAGGTTGCTATATCGTGGTTATAATGATTCATTTTGAATGGTGGTAGAAAATACATCACATTTGGATCATAAGGACCACCTCCTTCATCTGCATGTAAAACATTAAATCTTAAACGTGCTGAAAACGTATTATCATAATCTAATTCTATTGTCGGCAACCAATTCAAAAATATTAAATCACAACCATATCTTCCATCTGAATCATACATATCATATCCATACGTAGCATCTCCTGCTGGAATTAGATTCTCTTGAATACTTAATGTAAACTTCTTTTCTTTCTCTTGCGAAATCGCAACTCCGCACATAAAAAGTGCAACTAATAATACTAATGTACGTTTCATAACTTTTTTATTTTTTATTTGTTATTTTGTAATTACTAATTTACTAACGCTATCTTTTGTTTTTATATTGTAAATTCCATTGAGTCTTCTGGTAATACGTACCAATTTTCATCGTGTTCATAATCTTTTATACT
>CALCUN010000045.1 GCA_937906975.1 uncultured Bacteroidales bacterium | reverse complement strand
CTTCTAATACTTGTCCTTTTTCTAAACGAGCGATGATTTCAGCTTTTTGAGCTTCGATTTCATCTTCTATCAATGCTTTGTGTGAAACTACAACATTTTTGTATTCGTGGTTGATTTTAACAACTTTGAATTCCATTACTTTATCAACGAATACATCATAGTCTCTAATAGGTTTAACATCGATTTGGCTACCTGGTAAGAATGCTTCTATACCAAATACATCAACGATAAGACCACCTTTTGTTCTGCTCTTAACATATCCGTTGATGATTTCTTGTGAGTCAAATGCTTCATTAACTCTATCCCATGATTTAAGGATTCTTGCATTTTTGTGAGAAAGTATAAGTTGTCCACCTGCATCTTCTTTTTGTACAACAAATACTTCTATTTTGTCGCCTACTTTTAAATCAGGATTGTAACGGAATTCTGACAATGGAATAACACCATCTGATTTGAATCCTATGTTTACAATTACTTCTCTGTTGTCTTTTGCTACGATTACACCTTCAACAACTTGTTGATCACCAATTTGGTTAAAAGTTCTGTCGTAAGCATCTGTCATTTCTTTGTGTTGATCAGCAGAATAGTTGAATTCTTGTTCACCAACTGCGTCCCAATCGAAATCAGCCAAAGGCTGAACGTTTTTTAAATCTCTCATATTAAGATTTTCTTTTCTAATTGCCCCTTACCGAGCGGTTAAACTTTTATTAACTAAAACAATGCTTTTTGATTTTCATTTTCTGGGTAAGCAAAACACTACTTCTCAAAAATTGCGTGCAAAGGTACTACTTTTTTTCTTTATTTTACTATCTTTGCTTAAAAATATTTTTATGACAGACAATAGATTAGAAGTTTTAAGCAAGCAAAAACAATACATAAATCAATGTAACAGTATTCCAATTAATGAAAGAATTGATTTGCTAAAAAGGTTGCGTCAAATTATACAAAGCAATGAAGAAAGGATAAAACAGGCATTGTTTGAGGACTTGCACAAAAATCCTACGGAAGCCTATATGACAGAAATAGGAATAGTGATTTCAGAAATAAATTATTGCATAAAACACCTCAAATCGTGGGCAAAAATTCACAGAAAACCATCTTCCTTAGTTTTATTTCCCTCAAAAGCCTTTGTTTATCCGCAAGCAAAAGGAAATGTCTTTATAATCTCACCATGGAACTACCCATTTCAATTAAGCATCTTGCCAATAGTTGGAGCCTTGTCGGCAGGAAATAGCGTAATACTTTCACCCTCTTCTCAATCTTGTGCAACCAACAAACTATTACAAGAATTAATAAATACCAACTTTGATAAAAAACAAATCTATTGCACAAATGGAGACAAAGAACTAACAACACAAATTCTAAAAAGTGGAGTAGATCACCTTTTCTTTACAGGCAGTTTCAAAACAGCACAATATCTCCACTCTCTTTGCAGTGAAAATTTAATACCTACAACATTTGAATTAGGAGGTAAATCACCTATAATAATAGATAAAGATGCCAACTTAGAATTATCCGCAAAAAGAGTATGCTTAGGTAAATTTATAAATTGCGGACAAACATGTATAGCCCCCGATTACCTATTTGTACATAAGCAAGTGAAAGAAAAATTTCTTGACCTATTGAAAAAAACTATAATTAACCAATATGGAAACGATGCCTCAAAGAGTGAATACTACGGAAGAATAATAAATCAAAAGCAATTCTTACGATTACAATCCCTTCTTTGGCAAGGAGAAATTCTTTTTGGAGGAGAAAATGACCAAGCAAACAAATATATCTCGCCAACGTTGATAAAACCCAACCAAGATGCAACAACACTTATGCAAGAAGAGATATTTGGACCTATTTTGCCGATATTGGAATTTGAAGACATAGCAAAAGTAATAGAATACATAAACAACCGACCACGTCCCTTAGCCTTATATTACTTTGGAAGCAAAAACGCCAACATTATTCGCAAGACGACAAGCGGAGGAGCGTGTATAAATGATGCGATTATGCACATAATTCCACACAACCTGCCATTTGGAGGAATAGGACAAAGCGGAATGGGAGCATATCACGGTAAAAAAAGTTTCGATACGTTTTCGCATCATAAATCTGTTTTAAACACCAATAAGCACTTTGAGTTCACAATAAAATACCCTCCGTATAATTCGCTGAAACAGAGAATAATAAAATTCTTCATGGAGAGGTAAAAAAAAGTCTAAGAAAACGAAAAATATTCCTAAGAAAACGAAAAATATCTCTAAGAGAAAAAATAATATTTCTAAGAAAAAATTGTATCTTTGCAAATTGGAAAAGAATGAATACGAAAATGGAGAAGAAAGAATTTGATATAGAGTCAATTACTCGCGATCATATCAATTTAGAACGTATGATTGCAAGTAAGAATGAAAAATTGCTTCGCTGCATTCCAAAATTTGTGATGAAGTGGTTTAAAAATCTTTTGCATTTAGAGAGAATCAACGAAGAAATATACGCACAGCGACATTTAGATGGTCCACAATTTGCCTCTCATGTCATAGATGAGGTTTTGAAAGTAAAGGTTGAAATTACCAATCCCGAAAATATACCATACTCATCACGCAGTTTACTTGTAGCAAATCACCCAATAGGAAGTATAGACGGCATGTCGCTAATCAAAGTTGTAGGAGAAAAAAGAGATGACATACTCTTTCCTGTAAATGATATGCTTTGTGCATTGCCAAGTTTTAGAGATGTCTTCGTTCCTATAAATAAATATGGACGAAACTCCTCAAACCACGATGTTTTGAATGAGGCATTTCGCTCCGATAGTTGTGTGATGTTTTTCCCTGCAGGAACAGAATCAAAATACATAGATGGGAAATTCCAAGACTTTCCTTGGAAAAAAACATTTGTTAAAAAAGCAATAGAATTTCAAAGAGATGTTGTTCCAGTTTACATAGAGGGAAAAAACTCTAAACGATTTTATAGATTATCAGCCATAAGACGTTTCTTCGGAATGAAGTTCGATTTGGAAATGATACTTTTGCCAGATGAAATGTTTAAATATAGTGGAAAAACTATTAAGATGACATTTGGTAAACCTATAAAATGGGAAACCTTTAGCAAGATGCACACTCACAAAGAATGGGCTGCAATCGTAAGACAACATGTTTATGATTTGAAAGACGAGCCTCAAAAAGAATTAGTAATAGAATAAAACAAATATATTATGACATCAATAGATACATCATACGTAATACCACCTGTTGATAAGGAAATTTTAAAGAAAGAGTTGGAAATAGCAACTTTTATGAAGAAAACCAACTATGGTTCAAAGGAAATCTACATTACAAACTCACATAGAACTCCTAATATTATGAGAGAGATTGGTAGATTAAGAGAATTAAGCTTTGGAGCAGAAGGAGGTGGAAGCGGAACTGAGTGTGATATTGACAAATACGACATTGCACCAGAGCCACACTGCTATGAACAACTTTTTGTTTGGGATCCACAAGAGGAAGAAATAGTTGGCGGATACCGCTACATAATAGGTAAAAATATTTTCAGAGAAAGCAATGATGAACTTTTGAGTGCAACAGCAGATTTGTTCTCATTTAGCGAACTTTTCCAAAAACAATATCTTAATAACACAATAGAACTTGGACGTTCCTTTGTAAGCGTAAACTATCAACCAACAGTGAATTTCCGTAAAGGTATGTACTCTTTGGATAACCTTTGGGACGGATTAGGAGGCTTAGTATTGCTTAATCCAGAGGTGAAATATTTCTTTGGAAAGATTACTATGTATCCATCAATGAATACAACAGCGAGAGATTACATACTATATTTCTACAAAAAACATTTTCCAGATAATGAAGGCTTAGTATTTCCAAAAGAAGCTGTGGAAATAGAAACAGATTATAATGAAATGGTTCGCCTATTCAATGGAAAAAATTACAAAGAAGACTATCAAATATTGGTAAAAAACGTAAGAGCATTAGGAGAAAGCATACCTCCATTGGTAAATGCTTACATGAATTTGTCTTCTACAATGAAGAGTTTTGGAACTTCTATAAATCGTCATTTTAGTGATGTGGAAGAAACAGGAATATTGGTAACAATTGCCGATATTTATGACGATAAGAAGGAAAGACACATGAAATTGTAGTCTTATGGTAAAGAGTGCAGAGTTTGTAAAGAGTAGTCCTGATTATCGCCAATCTCCAAAAGCCGATAGAGCAGAATTTGCTTTTATTGGTAGGAGTAATGTTGGTAAAAGCTCGCTTATAAATGCTCTTGTCAATAAAAAGGATTTGGCAAAAACGAGTTCTCAACCAGGAAAAACACAACTGATAAATCATTTCCTTATAAATGGGAATTGGTACTTGGTGGATTTACCTGGATATGGCTATGCAAGAGTGTCAAGATCGAGTAGATATGCTTGGGGTAAGATGATAAAAAACTATATGCTTCAAAGAGAAAATCTAATGAATGTATATGTTTTGGTAGATTCGCGATTAGAACCTCAAAAGATAGATATAGAATTTATGAACTTCTTGGGAGAGAACTCTGTGCCGTTTTCAATTGTTTTTACCAAAATAGATAAGCAAACTCCTAATAAAACAAATTCTAATGTTGCAGCATACAAGAAAGAATTGTTGAAATATTGGGAAGAATTGCCTGAAATAATTCTGACTTCTTCTGAAAAAAGATTAGGATTAGATACTTTGATGGATTCAATTAAAGGTATAATACCATATTATAAACCACAAGAATAAAAAACAATAGTTATGAAAAGACTAATGATTGCTACAGGGGGCGGAGACTGCCCAGGACTAAACGCAGTGATAAGAGCAATAGTAAAAAGAGCGTCTTTGGAAAAAGATTGGGAGGTTATAGGTTGTATAGAATCGTTTAACGGAGTGTTAAGAGAGCCAACAGAAATCATAACCTTAGAAGAATCAAACGTTGCTGGTATTTTGGTGCAAGGAGGTACAATACTTGGAACCACAAACAAAGGAGGCCCTTTTGCTTATCCTGTAAAAGATTCACAAGGTAATTGGACAACAATAGATGTGAGCGATCAAATGATAAGAAAACTGCAATTCTTGGGAGTAGATGCGGTTATAAATATTGGAGGTGATGGTTCACAAAGAATTTCTAAGGCTTTGTATGAAAAGGGTTTAAATATAATAGGTGTTCCTAAGACGATTGATAACGATTTGTCGATGACAGATTTTACTTTCGGCTTTCAAACAGCGGTACAAATAGCAACAGAAAGTGTGGATAAGTTAGTAACAACTGCTGCTTCGCATAACAGAGTCTTTATTCTTGAAGTAATGGGACGAGATGCAGGTTGGATTGCCTTAAATGCAGCAGTAGCGGGAGGAGCTGACATTTGCATAATTCCAGAAATACCATACGATATAGAAAAGATTAAACAAAAAATAGAAACTCGTTATAAAAAAGGTAGAGGCTTTTGTATAATAGTTGTTGCCGAAGGTGCGAAAAGCATGAATGGAGAACAAATCGGAGAACAATCGCAAGAGATAGGAAATAGACATTTTAAATTAGGAGGAATAGGAGAGGTAATAAAATCTGAACTACAAGAAGTGGGAGTTACTCACGATATTAGAGTGTCAGTCTTAGGACACTTGCAAAGAGGTGGCACTCCAATTGCATACGATAGAGTGTTAGCATCAGAATTTGGTGTAAAGGCTTTTGAATTGGCAAAAGCAGGAGAGTTTGGTAGAATGGTGGCTTACAAGCACCCTGATGTAATATCGGTAACTTTGGAAGAGGCTTTGAAAGAACCGCATTTGGTGAGTCCAGATAGTTTCTTGGTAAAGACAGCCAAAGGTTTAGGAATCGCTTTTGGAGACTAAATAAAAAGTAGTATCTTTGCACCCTTTAAAAATTAAATAAACGAATAAAAAACAAATAAAAAATTTATGGCAGAAAAACAAAACAAAGTAAAAGCATGGTTTAGCCAGCTTGTAGATCCAAATGAAAAAATCTTTTCAAAAGCATGGTTCATTTCTTACGGATATATTGTATTCGGAACCTTGTTATTTGTTATTGCAGACGTAACTTTTGCAATGCCTTATCACTTAGCACCAGGAGGAGTTTATGGTTTGGCAAACGTATTAGCAACTTTAACAGAATCAACTATTACTTGGTTCTTGATTGCAATGGAAGTGCCGTTGCTAATTATTGGTAGTATAATACTAGGACCTAAATTCGGTGTTAAAACTATCGTATCTGTTGCATTAGGTTGGTTGTTTACTTGGATGATAGAAACGTATTATGGATACACTCCTTTCATTCACGTTGGAGAACTTATATCAGATGCAAGCCAAGCTACATTAGATGCACTTGCAATTCAAGGAACTTCTAATTTATTCATACCAGACTATTTGCTTAACACATTGTTGGCTGGTTTATTATATGGTATTGGTATTGGAATGATATTTAAATCAGGTGCAACCTCAGGAGGAAGTGATATTATCTCTATGATAATAAATAAATATACAGGAATTTCTCTTGGAACAATGGTTATAATTGTAGATGGTATCATCGCATTATCTACATTATTAATTTCTCCAGACTTGCGCTTACCTGCATATTCTATTCTTTTAATCATAATTGAAGGAAAGATTATAGATATGGTTGTAGATGGTATAAAAACAAACAAAACCTTATTTATTGTTACAGATAAATATGATGAGGTAAGAAATGCTATTATAAATGATTTGAATAGAGGCGGTACTTGTATCAATGCTATTGGAATGTATAAAGGACAAGAAAGAAAAGTTATTTATACAACAGTAACAAGAGCTGAATTTGTAAAATTGAAATCAGGAATACGTGCAATAGACGCTAATGCCTTTATATCTGTAATAGATAGTAGTGAAACATTAGGAAAGGGCTTTAAAGAACTTCCATTGAAATAATAAAAAAAGGAGAGTTTAACTCTCCTTTTTTTATTTATTGTTAGTTTTTTTTAATCGTCGTATCTTAAAAAGTTTCCGTTTTTATCGAATACTAAGTCAAGACCGTTTCTTAATTCCACATCGTAATCACGTCTGTCTTTATTTATTTTTACTATAAATGTATTTGGGTGTTTTGCATTTACATAGTTAGTGATTGCTGAAGGTATTGCTGCTGTTGGAACTCCTGGCTCTGTTTTTATTTCTATTTCTGTCCATTCTCCTTTTGAATTGAAATCAACGTTTGAAGTGTCTTCAAAAACTACTTCGTAATCTTTATCGAACATGTCTTTGTCGTGGAAGATTATTGAAATTGTTTTATCAGGAAAATGAGTTTTTATAAAACTTTGAGCCTTGCTTGGTAGTTGTCCAAATTCAACTGCTACTCTGTCTGAACTTTCACATGATAGGAATGAAAACGCCATCAGTGTTAATAATGCTAATTTTTTCATATTACTTAATTTTTTTGTGTTTATAATTTCTGTTGTTTTCTTTTTACATTTGCAAAGGTATAACCCAATTCTGAAAACATTCTGAAATTTTTATTTTTTTGTAATAATAAATTGATGTTTTTTGTTATTGAATTGATAATCAATGTCTAAATTATTCTTTTTGCATATACTTTTTATTAATACTAAACCCAAACCTGAGGAATTTTGTTCATTTGATTCTTTATAAAAGTAATTAAAAATCATATTTTTATTTAAACTTGTAGGTTTTCCGCTATTGTTAAATGTAATAGAGTCTTTGTTTATGTCGATTATGACTTCACCTCCTAATATATTGTGAACAAAA
Organism: uncultured Bacteroidales bacterium; assembly: GCA_937906975.1. GTDB lineage: Bacteria > Bacteroidota > Bacteroidia > Bacteroidales > P3 > Onthomorpha. The sequence goes on along the minus strand of CALCUN010000045.1, from coordinate 10,039 downwards.
GCGTTTTTTAGTAAATTGTTTATTAGCATTTCGCAAAGAATGTTATCAATCTTTATTTCCAATTCTTCTTTTTCGTTTATGGTTACATTAATCTCTTTTTGAGAAAAGGTTTCTTTAAATAAATTGGATTTTTCTTTGATTATTTGATTAATGTTTATTGATTCTATATTGTTGAATTGGTCGTTTTCTATTTTGGATAATAGTAATAAGGATTTATTCATTTTAGTCATTTTTCTCAAAGAGGATAGGGTTGTGAAGATTTTTGTCATTTGTTCTTCATTAAGGCTTTCGTCTTCAAGAAATGATTCTAATTGATTAATACTTATAGCAAGTGGCGTTTGTATTTCGTGAGAGGCATGACCTAAGAATAGTTTTTGTTGTTTGTATGTTTCTTCTGCTCTTTGCGTACTTGATTTTGCCGCCTTAAATAGTTCTTGAAATTCTTTAATATTACTATCGCATTCAGGGAATGTTTGTTTTTCTTTTCCTAACTGATAGTTCCTATGCCAATTTAGTAGTGTATATAATGGTTTTAGGTTTTTTCTAAAAACCCTTAAATGTATAGTTATTACAGATGTGATAAGTATTATTACAATTGTTATAACAAGACAGAGTATTCTTTCTTTTAATTCTTGTTTTTCTATGGTTGGTGTATATACTGTTAGTTTATAATAATTCTCTTGTGTATCGTAGAATGCAAGTATTAGTCTTTTGCAAGGCTCTGTTTCGTTTCTGTCGGCAATGAATATATTTGTGTCTTTGAAAGACATGTTTTCTAAACTATTTGCTTCTTCTTTTGTGATTTTCTCTATAAAGAATGAATTGTTAGTCCCATCATATATAATAGAGTCTAATTTGCTTTCATTCTTTTTTTGAATAAGTCGAAAGGCGTATAGTTCTAATGAGTCTTCTGTTTCGTCATCTATTTCTTTCATTATGGCAAAATAAAACAAGACTGACCATAAGCAGATGACAATGCTTATAATAATTCCAGCACTTAAAATAACCTTATAAAGAGCCTTCATTTTCTTTTTCTATTAGTTTGTAACCTATACCGTAAATGGATTTTAATTCTAATGAAGCATTAGAATCTTTTAATTTTTTACGTAGATTTTTCATTTGAGTGTAGAGAAAATCATAATTTCCCATGGAATCAAAGTTTTCTTCCCAAATAAATTCGGCTAATTTGTCTTTGTCTATTAGTCTATTTATTCTATTTGAAAAGAACTCTAATATTTCAAATTCTTTTTTCTTTAATGTGATTTCTTTATTGTTTACTAATACTTTCTTTTCTGCTGATAGTATGCAGACATTTCCGAAACAACCATTTTTGTTTGAAGGGTTTTTTCTACGAATAATCGTTTTAATTCTTGCTGATACTTCTGCAATATGATAGGGCTTTGCAAGATAATCATCTGCACCTAAATCTAACCCATTTACTTTATCGTCTATGGAATCTTTTGCCGAGAGTATTATTACGTTATCTTCTCTTCCTAAATTTTTTAAGGTCTTTAAAATAGATAAACCATTACCATCAGGAAGCATTATATCTAATAAAATACAATCATAGGAGGTTGATAAGATTTTATCTGTTGCATTGGCTAATGTTGTAGAAAAATCAACTTTGTAACCTTCTTTTTCTAATTCTGATTTTGTTAATCGAAGTAGGTTTTCTTCGTCTTCTATTATTAATACTTTCATATACAAAAAAGTCTCAATACTATTTTTGATTTAAGTATTGAGACGAAAAAGAATTTAAAATAAAAATAGTTCGTTATTTGGAAGGAAGTACCTCCACTAACTCAATACGAAATTTCAATAAACTACCTGCTGGAATTACATCGTTATCTTGATTGCCGTAAGCTAAGTCTGGGTGAACCCAAAATTCGTAAATAGAGCCTTCTTGCATTAAAAGGAATGCCTCTGTAATGCCAGGAATCAATCCGCTTAAAACAGAAATTGTAGGATCACCCTCTCTAATGAAGGTGTTTTCTATTAAATCAGAAAAAGTACCGTCTTGGTTTAATGTAGATAAAGAATACTTGTATCTAACTCTATCATCAATAGAGGAAGGCTTTATACCCTTACCTTTTTTCTCTATTCTATATTGTAAACCGCTATTTGTTACAACTACGTCTTTTTCATTTTTATTTTTATCTAAAAATTCAGCTGCGGCATTTCTGTAAGGTACCGCATTTTTGTCAGATGCTGCCATTTGCTTTTGCATCATAAATTCTTGATATGATAGCATTGTTGATTGGATTTGCTCTTGCGTCAATAAGCAAGTGGTATCTCCGCTTAATACTTGTTGAATAGCGGTTGCAAAAACCTCAGGATTTATTTCCACTCCTTGGGCTTTCATATTCATTGCTTGACTATACCCCATCACATACGAGGCAGAATCTGTTACGTTTTTCAAACTGCTTGCAGAAACAGAAACTTCTTTTTGAGAACATGCGACAAATGTTAAAGAACTAAAAAGTACAACACTTGTCAAACGAAATAAATTTTTCATTATTAAAAAATATTATAATACAACGTGCAAATTTAGAAATATTTTATTGATAAATTATTATTTTTCTAAGAAAAAAATAGGTAAGTCTAAGCGATTTGATTAATTTTGCACGGAAAATACAAACCAACTCACTTGGATTGTTGATTTTTGTTTTAAGTAACTAAAAAAGATTGTGAAGATGAAGAACAAGTACAATGATTTAATTGAACAAACATTTGAATTTCCGCAAGAGGAATTTAAGACAGAAGAAAATGAACTATTGTTTCATGATATTCCTTTAATGGATATAATTAAACAATACGGAACGCCTTTGAAGATTACCTTTTTGCCGAAGATAACTTCGCAGATTCAAAGAGCTAAAAGGCTTTTTAATGTGGCGATAGCAAAAACAGATTACAATGGAACTTACAATTATTGCTATTGTACAAAGAGTTCGCATTTCTCTTTCGTCTTAGATGAGGTGATAAAGAACGATGTTCACTTAGAAACATCTTCTGCCTTTGACATTAACATAATTAATGAATTGTATGAACAAGGAAAAGTTGGTAAAGACCAATATATATTGTGTAATGGTTTTAAACGTCCTCAATATATAGAGAATATAGCAGAGCTTATACGCAATGGATTTACCAATGTAATACCTATAATAGATAATATAGAAGAAATAGAGGCGATGAACTCTATTGTTGATTGCAATTGTAATGTTGGAATACGTATTGCATCAGAAGAAGAGCCAATGTTCGATTTTTACACTTCACGATTAGGCATTAGATACAACTGTATTGTGGATTTCTATAAAGAAAAGATAGCAAACAATCCTAAATACAAACTTAAAATGCTGCATTTCTTCATTAACACAGGAATAAAGGACTCTGCTTACTACTGGAACGAACTACAAAAATGCGTAAACGTATATTGCGAATTGAAAAAAGTATGTCCAGACTTAGATAGCTTAGATATAGGAGGAGGCTTCCCTATTAAAAACTCATTAGGCTTTGAATACGATTACGAATACATGGCAGAAGAAATCCTTGCACAAATAAAAGATATTTGTAACAAACAAGGCGTACAAGAACCAAATATATTTACAGAATTTGGCTCATTTACCGTAGGAGAAGCAGGCTGTATATTATATAGTATCATAGACCAAAAACGCCAAAACGATAAAGAGCTATGGTATATGATAGACTCCTCTTTCATAACTACGCTTCCTGACACATGGGGAATAGGACAAAGATTTATACTTCTACCAATAAATAAATGGGATAATGAATATCAAAGAGTCTTTCTTGGAGGATTGACTTGCGACTCACAAGATTACTATTCAGCAGAGGTACATTCCAACGCAGTATTCTTGCCAAAATATTCCTCTGACGAAGAAGAACCTTTATATATTGGCTTTTTCCACACAGGAGCCTATCAAGAAAGTTTGGCAGGCTATGGAGGAATACAACATTGCTTAATACCACAACCAAAACACATAATTTTAGATAAAGATGAGAATGGAGAATGGTACACAAAGCTATTTGCAAAAGAACAAAGCCATAAATCAATGCTAAAAATATTAGGATATTAAAAAACTTTCGTACTTTTGCACTTTATTTCAAAGAGAAAAGTAAAATATTAACAAAATACAAATCAAAATGGTTGACACAACAAAATATTCAGGCAAGACACGTCAAGAAACAGACTTAATAGGAACAAGAGAAATTCCTGTTGAAGCATTATATGGCGTGCAATCAGTAAGAGGTTTTGAAAACTTCAAAATCTCAGGTAAGTTAATGAACGACTATCCTAACTTTATAAAAGGTATGGCCTTAACAAAAAAAGGAGCAGCCGTTGCAAACCACAAACAAGGTAAATTAACAGACGAACAATTCAAAGCAATCTCTCAAGCTTGTGATGAATTATTTGAAGGAAAACACCACGAATTTTTCCTTTCTGACATGATACAAGGAGGCGCAGGTACAACAGTAAACATGAATGCGAACGAAGTACTTGCAAACCGTGCATTAGAAATAATGGGTAAAGAACACGGACAATACGAATTTTGTTCTCCAAACGACCACCTAAACGCATCACAATCTACAAACGATGCTTATCCAACAGCATTCCACTTTGGATTATATTTAGAAAACAGAAGACTTGCTGAAGCAATGACTAAAATCGTTGAGTCATTAGACAAAAAAGCAGAAGAGTTTTCTCAAATAATCAAAATGGGAAGAACTCAATTACAAGACGGAGTTCCAATGACACTTGGTCAAACATTCAAAGGATTTGCTAACCTAATCAGAAGAGAAATCGCTAACCTAAACAATGCAGCAGAAGAATTATTATGTATTAACATGGGAGCAACAGCGATAGGAACAGGAATCTGTTCAGAACCAGGTTACAGCAAACTTTGTACAGAAGCTTTAAGAGAAATAACAGGCTGGAACGTAACATTAGCAGAAGACTTAGTAGAAGTAACATCAGATACATCAGTACTTGTAGGCTACTCATCAGAATTGAAACGTATAGCATTAAAAGCAATCAAAATATGCAACGACTTACGTTTGATGGGATCAGGTCCAAGATGTGGAATCCACGAATTATTCTTACCTGAAATGCAACCAGGTTCATCAATCATGCCAGGAAAAGTAAACCCTGTTATACCAGAAGTAATGAACCAACTTTGCTACAAAGTAATAGGAAACGATACAGCAGTAATGCTTGCAGCAGAAAACGCTCAATTAGAATTGAACGTTATGGAACCAGTATTAGTTTACTGTTTATTCGAATCAATCGACCTATTAACAAACGGATTTGATACATTAAGAACATTATGTATTGACGGAATCAAAGCAGATGTTGAAAACTGCGAACGTCAAGTAAAAGGTTCTATTGGAATCGTTACAGCATTAAACCCAATCATCGGATACAAAAACTCTACAAAGATAGCAAAAGAAGCTATGGCAACAGGAAAAGGAGTTTACGATTTAGTATTGGAACACGACATTCTTTCAAAAGAAGACTTAGATACAATACTAAAACCAGAAAACATGATTGCGCCAGTTAAATTAGATATCAAACCAAGAAAATAAGCAATCAATTTTGAAACTAAAAAGGCGACTAAATTTAACTTAGTCGCCTTTTTGTTTTCTATACGTTGTTTTTTCGTGCTTTAATGCAAGAATAAACTAAATGAAAGAAAAAAAATAAAAAATCTCTTTCTTATAAATATATTATTATTTTTTATATTATTATTTATAATATTATTCATGTCCTCAATTTAAATTGACACCCCTATGTCAGTGAAATTGATACCCCTCTGTCAGTGAAATTGACCCCCCCCCTTTGAAAATAGAGAAAAAAGCAAAGGAATAAAAAAATAAATCAAAGAAAAAATTTTTGTTTTCTTAGCTTTAGAAAATTATTTCTTAGAAAAACTTATCCTTACATAAGGTGTTTATTTTTAAAAAGGTATTATTATTTCCGTTTTATTGTTGTAAATTTGCAAGAGTAAATAATTAAAACAAAAATACAATGGAAAATCCAAAGGAATATGGGTTTAATTCCCAATTAATTCACTATAGCGGTCATCATGATCACTATGGCTCGGCTACTGTGCCAATTTATCAAACTTCTACTTTCGCTTTTGAATCTGCGCAAGATGGTGCTGATTGTTTTGCTGGAGTAAAACCTGGCTATATGTACACTCGTATTGGAAATCCTACGGTTAAGGCTCTTGAAAGACAAATCGCATTATTGGAACACGCATGCGATTCTGTTGCAGTGGCTTCTGGAATGGCTGCTGTAAGTACTGTTTATTTAGGACTTTTAAATGCAGGCGATCATGTAGTGTCTTCATCTGCTGTTTACGGAGCATCAAGAGTTTTAATGGAACAACACATGTCTCGTTTCGGTGTTGAATCTACATACGTAAATACTGCAAATCTTGATGAGGTGAAAGCGGCAATGCGTCCTAATACAAAAATGCTTTATGTAGAAACTCCTGCTAACCCTACAATGGAAATAAGTGATATAGCAGCATGTGCAGAAATCGCACACAAGGCTGGTGCGTTGCTTGTTGTAGATAACACATTCTGCTCACCATATCTTTCAAACCCTATCGACTTAGGCGCAGATGTTGTTTTACATTCAATCACTAAATTCATAAACGGACATGCCGACATCGTAGGTGGAGTTGTTGCAGCAAAAGAGGCTGAGGTTTATGCTAAGCTAAGAAATGCGATGGTAAACTTTGGTGGAAATATGGACCCACATCAAGCATATCTTGTAATAAGAGGATTAAAAACTTTAGGAATTAGAATTGACCGTGCACAAGAAAACGCTATAAAAGTAGCAGAATTTCTTTCTAATTGCCCACAAGTGGAATGGGTTAAGTATCCTGGTTTAGAAAATCACCCACAATATGATTTGGCTAAAAAGCAAATGAAAGGTCCTGGTACGATGATAAGTTTTTCTTTAAAGGGAGGCTTAGAAGCAGGACGTACTTTGATGGATAATGTTAAGATGGCAATTTTGGCAGTAAGTCTTGGAGGAGTGGAAACCTTGATTCAACACCCTGCCTCTATGACTCACTCAAAGGTTCCTAAGCAAGCAAGAGAAAGTGCTGGCATTACAGATGGTTTAGTACGATTCTCTGTTGGTATAGAAAACGTTGAAGATATTATTAACGATTTAAAACAGGCTATGGCTAAAATCAAATAAATTGATTGTGCATAAAAGACTGTATATTTTATTGATGCTTTTCCTCTTGCTCTCAAATGTAGTTTTAGGGCAGGAGGAAAGACGTCAAACTGTGGGAGTTGTTCTTGGGGGAGGCGGTGCAAGAGGCTTGGCTCACCTTGGTGTTTTGCGCGCGCTTGAAGAGGCTAATATACCTATTGATTATATTTGTGGAACTTCTATGGGTGCTATTGTCGGAGGCTTATATGCTTCTGGTTATAGCTTAGAGGAAATTTCAAATCTTTTCTATTCAGAGGAGTTTCAATATTGGGTGAGTGGTAAAATAGAAGATGAATATACTTATTACTATAAAAAGAAAAGCCCTTCTGCAAAAGTAGTTAGTTTTTCTTTTGACACAGAGGATAATTTTAAACTTCAAATTCCAGCAAGCGTAGTTGATCCTATTCAAATGGACTATGCTTTTATGGAAATCTTTTCTGGTGCTACCAAAGTGGCTAATAGCAATTTTGATAGCTTGATGATACCATATTTTTGTGTAGCTGCCGACATAGAATCTTCAAAAGCAAGTATTTTACGTGAGGGAGATTTGGGTTTAGCTATAAGAGCATCTATGAGTTTTCCATTTATGTTTGAGCCAATCAAGATAGATGGAAAAATTATGTTTGATGGCGGAATGTACAACAACTTTCCAGCTAAGGAAATGTTGGAAAATTACAATCCCGACATAGTAATAGGAGTTAAAGTTGCGGGAAATTTTGCTCCACCAAAAGAAGGCGACATTCGTTCTTATATAGAAAATATGCTAACTCAAGACACCGATTACCAAATCGATTGTCAGAGTGCAGTTTTAATAGAGCCAAATCTTACAGGCATTAGTATAATGCAATTTGATAAGATGAAAGAATGTGAAAGACTTGGTTACGAAGCAGCAGAGGCTAAGATAAAAGAAATAAGAGAGTTTTTGATAGATTCAATCAGCAAAGACGAGCTGACAAACAAAAGAAAAAGCTTTAATGATAGAAAGCCAAATTTGGAGGTCAAAGTAATTAGTGTGCAGGGTGTTGATGGTGGCAAAAAAAAGTATGTTTCCAATTCCATATTGCAAGGACTTAGTCAATCCAAGTTAAACACAAGAAATCTAAAAAAGAATTATATCGCATTATATGCCGACAATAATATAAAAGATATACAACCGAGTTTATATTTTAATAATTTTTTTGATGCCTATGTTTTGAATCTAAATGTCAAAACACAGAGTTTATTAAATCTTGATTTAGGAGGACACATTTCTACTTCGCCAACAAGTTTCATTTACGCAGGATTGAGTTATAATTTCTTGAATCGTAATGCCTATTACATAAATTTGAATACCTATTTAGGAAGATATTACAATTCTTTGGGCGTAAAAGGAAAAATAGACCTATCTTTCAAAACACCATTCTATGTAGAGGTAGAAGGAAACCTAAATAATTGGAATTATTATAGATTGAAAAAAGGAATTTTGTCCTATTCGCCAATCAATTACATAGAACAATTAGAAAAGAATGTGCAAATTTCTTTTGGAATGCCGATAGAAATTAAAGATGTCTTTTATGCAAAAATAGGATTTGGTGAGGTAGAAGACAAATACTTTAACAGAGAATATATAACCTCAGTAGATACTAACGATAAAACAGTATTTAAGAATTTTGCCTTTTCTCTCAATCACGAATACAATAGCTTAGACGCTTGGCAATACCCAACTAAGGGTTATTATCAAAAGATAAGTTTTCAATATGTAAATGGTAGAGAAAGATTTTATCAAGGTAGTACATCAGAACATAGCAATGACTTTAAGAAGCATAATTGGGTGCAAATAAGTGCAAGAAGTAGAATGCACATACCGATGAATAACTTCTACACCTTAGGACTTAGAGGAGATGTCTTTTACTCTTTCCAAAATTTGTTCTTAACTTATAAATCCAGTCTTTTAAATGCGGGAAGTTATAGCCCAACAATAGAAACCTATACTAACTATATGCCAGAGTATAGGGCGAATCAGTATGCCGCAATGGGAATGGAGAATATTTTTGCAATAGATAATGTATTTGGATTGAACCTTTCAGCACGAATAGGTACGTATTTATATCTGCCATTTAGACAAATAGAAACGTTAGACAATGACAATCCGTTCTATGGTGCGCCATTCCAAAAATTATACTTTATAGCAAACACCTCTTTCGTAGCAAGAACACCGATAGGACCATTTAACCTAACATTTTCTTATCATCAAAGAGATGGAAAACAAAATCCTTGGGGAGTGTCTTTTGGATTTGGATTTGTAATATTTAATAATAGAAACATAGAAAAGTAATATGATAGAAATAAGTGGCTTAAATAAATATTATGGTGCTTTACAGGTTTTGAAAGATGTTGAGCTCTCGATTTCTTCCCAAGAAATAGTAACTCTACTTGGAGCCTCAGGGGCAGGAAAGACGACTTTGCTCAATATTGTTGGAACATTAGACAAAGCAGATAGTGGTAAAATAGAGATAAATGGCAGAGATATTAGTGGATTAAATGAAAGACAATTGTCGGAATTTAGAAATAAGGAGATAGGATTTGTTTATCAATTTCATTATTTATTAAATGAGTTTACTGCCTTAGAGAATATTATAATGCCTGCTTTGATTGCAAAAGAAAAACGCTCTATTGCAATAGAAAAAGCAAAAGAATTGTTAAATATTTTAAACATTTACGATAGAGCAGAACATAAACCTTCAGAATTATCAGGTGGGGAACAACAAAGAGTCGCTATTGCAAGAGCCTTAATCAATCGTCCTTCAATTATTT
>CALCUN010000044.1 GCA_937906975.1 uncultured Bacteroidales bacterium | reverse complement strand
GGTATATAGATAATGAAAACTTTGAAAGTTTTACAGACCGAGTAGAAAACTCTTTGTACATTGAAATGAAATCTGCCAATTCTTTCAAATTTTCAAAGTCTGACTTTGATGTTTATTTGAATAGTGAGCAAATTCCTTACTATAATCCTTACAAAGATTATTTCGAGAGTTTATCCGAATGGGACGGTGTGGATTATATAAAAAAGTTATCGGAATATATAAGAGTAGAAGAATCCAAAGGCTATTATTTCTTTGTGCAATTAAAAAAATGGTTAGTGCGAGCCGTTAAGTGTGCATTAGAACCTAACTATTTTAACAAACAAATTCTTGTGTTTGTTGGAGCGGAACAGAATACAGGTAAGACTACTTTTTGCCGTTGGTTGTGTCCACCTTTTCTAAAAGACTATTATACCGAAGAAACAGCACAAGGCAAAGATGAGTATATGCAACTTGCGAGCAACTTTATTGTTCTTTACGATGAATTAGTTAAGCTCAACAAAGCAGGATTAGAAGACATAAAAGCAATACTCTCAAAAAATGTAATCAAATACCGACCACCTTACGCCAAGAGAGAACAAATCTTTGCAAGAACTTGCAGTTTTATAGGCAATACAAACCAAACACAATTCCTAACCGATGAAACAGGAAGTATTCGTTTTTTATCTTTCTTGTTGAAAGGAATTGACTTTAATTATTCAAAGGATATAGACATTAACAAAATCTATGCACAAGCATATTATTTATACAAGTACAATAACGACTACGAAATGACAAAGGAAGAACAAACAGCATTGCAGGATTACAACAGACAATTCTTTGTCGCTACAACCGAACACGATTTTATTTTAGAATATTTACATAAACCAACAAAACAAGATTACTCTGTTAATAGTACTACTATTGTATATCAGTGGAGTGCTGGGCAAATCTTACAATTCTTACAAGATTGTAACACTAATATTAAACTAAACGCAATCTTACTCGGTAAATCTTTGAAGTTTTTAGGTTTTGAAAAACGTGCAGTTCGTTGTCGTAACTCTGTTGTTCAAGCTTATGAACTTTGCCTTAACAATCCTAATATTTTTGTTAGAGCTAATCTAAAAGAATGTTTTTTAAAAAAATAGTTATGAATCTATCAAATAGACATATAGAACAATGTGTTAGCTACGCAATTCAATATTATCATAAATATTCACAACAATGTGATAATCTTGCAAAAAGAGCGAATGAGTTAATAGAGAGAGTTGATTTGAAAGATTTCTTTTGTAGCGATATTAGTTGTGAATATCAAACAGGGAATGGGTTAGTGTTTGTTTTTGAGTTAAATGATAATGACTTGCCACACAATATTAGTTGTTCATCTTTCTTCGACTTATTCAATGAAAATAGCGATGAAATAACTATACAAGATTTAAAAATGTTGAGTTTATAACACTAAAAAATAAATAGTTATGGAAAAAGAAAAAACAGCCTGCACAGGTGGGGGGATATGCCCATTAAGATACTTGTGTGAATATTTTAGAAATCACGAATTAAAAAATACGAAGTCTTACTTTATGGCGGAGTTTGACGCAGAAAAAGGAATGTGTAAAAATTATAAACAATTAAAATAAAATGAAAAAAGCAACACAAAATAAAATAGACAAAGCAATAAAATTGCTACAACACTATGAAAAATTGGCATTGCAGTTAAGTGATGAGGGATTCTTTCTTGCTTTTTCTGGGGGCAAGGATAGTCAATTATTATATTTAATTGCAGAGCTTTCAAAAGTAAAATTTAAAGCGTATTTTTCAAATACAACAAACGAACTTCCAGATAATATTCATTTCATAAGAAAAAATTATCCCAAAGTGAAGTTCCTTAATCCCAAAGAAAACTTCTATAAGTTAGTATCAAAAAAAGGTTTGCCAACAAGAATAATGCGTTACTGTTGTGCTATACTCAAAGAGCAAGCAGGTGCAGGAATGGTTGTTTTAACAGGAGAGAGAAAACAAGAGAGTGTAAAGAGAAGTAAGTATAGTTCAGTAGTTTTACAATCTCGAAATGCAAAACGAAGCAGAGCTTATCAAGAAAAAGAAATGATAAAACTTGAATGTATTAAAGGAAAAGACCGTGTTAGAATTAGACCTATATTAGAATTTACCGAAGAGGAAGTTTGGGAAATCCTGAGAGAGTTTAATGTGCCTAAAAATCCTTGCTATGATAAGCAAAGTAGAGTAGGCTGTATTTTTTGCCCTTTTGCTAATAAAAAAGAACTTGAAGAACATTGTAAAAAATACCCGAAAGCAAAAAAAAACATTACTCAATAATTTACAAAAATTTATTGATAAAAAAGATAAAAAAATGTTTCAAACAGCCGAAGAATATTTTGAATGGTGGCTGTCTAAAAAAAGTATAAAGGATTATATGGAAATTAAAAAACAATTAGAAATAAAATTTTAATATTATGAAAGATTCCTATTACATAATGACAATAGAAGATGTTTTCACTTTCTTTAAGCAAAAAATGAAAGAATTGAATCTCCGTGAAATAAGGTTTGAATACGGAGGAAGTAAATACACTATCGAAGCACCCGAAAAAAACGAAGAAAAAATTAAATAAATCAAAGAATTATTAAAATAAAACAAAGAAAAAAATGAATAATTATTAACCTTAAAAAATGTATTATTATGATGAAAATTTTTAAAAGTATTAAAAACTTTGTTGGATTAGACGGTGTTTTGCATTTCTTGGCTTGTGCCGTTATTGTGTTTACTTTTTCTCCTATTTTAGACAATATAGGTAATGCAGTAATCGTAGCAACTGTTGTTGCGTTAGCAAAAGAATATTTAGATATTCTTATTAAGAGAGTAAACACATTTAAGCAGTCGTTAAAAGACGTTCTTTTTGACGCATTGGGTGTTGGTTATGCAGTGTTATTTTTAGTTTATCTATACTAAAACAAAGCATTATTAAGCATTATTAAGCATTATCACACATTTGCGAGCATTTTTATAGATGCTCGCTTTTTTTGTATTGTATTTTTGTTGCATTAAGTTTTTTAACAAAATATTTATGGATTTATGGCTGAAAAGATAACAGACGCACAAAAAGAAAAAGAATTTAAAAATTTTCTTAAAAATCTTTCAAAAGAATATATGCGAAAGTACAAGGAATTGACACATATAAGAAGTACTGACAAGAAAATTGGTACAACTCTTGATACTTTGGCAAATCACGCTAAGGATTACAAGAAATGGTTAAAGACTTATTACAAATGTAAATTTTAAAAAATAGATTATAAACCAATTAAAACAAAAAATAAAATGGACATTCTAAGAAAAAATGTAATGTGGATTGCTTTAATAGGAGCAGTTTTAGGAGCTTGGGCAATCTATGAACTAAAATTTAAGAAAGAAGCATCTGACGCTACAACAAAAGCACAGTTTGCAGGAAAATTACCAGTTGATAACCCTAACATAAAATAAGGAGGGACAATATGGGAGCAATGAATAAATCTTACAGCTTTTCTGTTACCAACAAAGGTAATGTGAATAAAAATGTTTGCTTGTTTCAAGGTATCATAGACACGCAAGCAATAGCAATAGACGCAGACGAAAATCCTGTTCTTACAAATGGGAATGTTAAAGCGTTAAGAAACTTTGGTTTCTCTGATATTGACGCAATCTTAACAGACGGTGTTTCTCCTGTATTTACAGAGGGAAAAGGACTTGAAATTCCTGATGCTGACGCTGAGGGTGTGGAATGTATAGTAAGTAGAGCTTCTAATCCTAAATTCAGTATCGAAACTTTAAAATCTTACTTGAAAAGTGGCGGTTACATTATTAAAGAAATTATCGCTACTTCTACAACACAAGGACAGTTTGGCAATCCAATATCATTCCAAACTATTTCTCCTGTACAATCATTGACAGCTGACTATATCGAGACAACTCGTTATGCGTTACCTACTAACTTCAATGTTAATAAGGTTGTAATCCCTACATCTCTTATCTTACAGGCAGATACTTTTATGTCTTGGGTAATAGGAGCAGGTGAAACAGTAAACATCACACTCGTGTTTGAAGAATTACAATAAGAAAGGTGTATTGTGTCAAGATAATTAAATTTAGGGGCGGGCGAGTTTAACGCCTGCCCTTTTTGTTAAAACAAAAAACAAAAAAATATGTTACATAGAAAATTAAATCTTACAAGTCCGATAGTTGCTTTCACTGAACCGCCAATTGCGAGTGTTACAGGTAACACTTACGGTTTAACGCCTGAACAAATTGCAACAATTGCAAAATATAATAATACCAATACAGGTAACACAGGAAATACAGGTAATAAAGCAGTAGGAGTTTTAGACTCTATTTTTGGAGGATTAAGCAGTGTTATAGACTCTACAACCAATCTTATTGGAGGTTGGTTTAATCGAGGAACTCAGGTTGTTGATACAAATCAAAAAAGCAGTATGAGTACAGGCGTTCTTTTATTAGGTGCTGTTCTTGTTGTTATTTTGGTTATTTTCTTAATGAAAAAGAAATAATTATGACTTACATATATGCTTCTGATGCTTCTTTGCGTGGTTCTCCTGCTATGGTCAATATTGAAACAGGCGAAATATTCATAAACAAAGATAAATGGAAACATCTTGATGAATACGAAAAAGCAATAATATTGCTTCACGAGCAAGGTCATTATGCTAATAAGTCTATTGATGAAATCAAAGCTGATTGCTATGCAGTAGATGAATACCTTTCACAAGCTGATACTCCACAACGTAGAGCAGAAATAGTTAGAACAATCTTTTGCAATGTGAATAATACTCCTGATAATTTGTTAAGGAAAGCAAACTTAATAGAATATTTATTGCATTGGGACGAAAAAGCGAACGAGAGCGAACCTGCTAAACGATTAAGAGAAGCTTTAAACAAAGATTGTTACGCTTATTGGGTAGGAAGTGCAATTACAATTATAGGTGGAGCAATCAAACTTGGAATAAGTGCTTATAATCTTTATCAAACTTGGAAGAATAGAACGCAGTATTTTGATGATTATTCTATTACAGAACAAGAAGACATCGTAACACAGTGTGCAGACGCAGTTATATATGATGAGTTCTTGCGTTGTGGTGGAAATCTCACAGAATTGTATCAGCTTGCAAGTGCTGGTCCTGCAAATCCAAATGGACTTGCCTATAAAACATTCTTAACTATTGCACAGATAGTTTCTATCTCTCCTAAATGGTTTGATAATGTATCGCAAATATCAGCAGAACAAGGAAGTGTTAAATTTTGGTCTAAAAGTGGTTGGACTATTCCTGCTTGGTTTGAAAATAGAGTTGATTATTTAACAGAAAGTCTTGAAGATTATTGGGAAAGTCTAAGTCTAATAGACAAAATTAAATACTCTAACACTTATAAAATTTATGCAGTTATTTACATTTTAATTCTTATTGTGTTATGGCAAAAGTTATAAAAACACCAATAAAGCAACTTAATTTACAAGTGAATTTTGAACCTATTGGAACGCTTGTACCTTATAAATTACCTTATTATAAGTATTTCTCAAAATTCAGTGGTGCAGGAGATTTCAAGGAAACAGGAAAATGGCTATTTGAATCTTATTCTGAATATTCTTTACAAAAAATTAAAAACTCTATTCCTACTGTTAATAGTTATGTTTTTGTAAATATTAACAATGGCGATTCCTACACTAATTTTGCAACTTTATATGTAAATGGAAAACTTAGAGAGGTAATAGAATCAATTAAAACTTATGTAAGGGTTGAATTACCAAAAGAAGTTCAAGCAATAGTTAATACGGTAGATAATTCTGCAAAGGAGCAAAAGAAATTGCAACTAACACAAAAACTCTCTTCTCAAAGCTTTTATCAAGGGATTATAGATTCTGTTATTACAGGTTCTGCTACATTGAAAGAGCAAGTTTTATTGTATATTTTGAATCCGCAAGAAATCTTAAAAATGCAGTATGATTATATGATTTCTTTCAACAAATTAGACGGTAATTCTGCTATGCAAATGAAAGAGGGGGTTGAGCAAGGTTGGAAAGAAGCATACACAGACTTTTTGAATAGAAACCGCAGGCGTGATATATGTATTGACGCAATTAACCAAAAAGCAAATAATATCATCGCAGAAAACAAACAATTACTTGAAGCAACTAAGATAGCAAATCAAACAGGAACAGATGTAATTAGTTACATCAATCAAAATTTGTATGCTTTATACGATATTTTAAAGGATTCTCCTAATCAGTCTTCGGCTAATTTAAGGCAACAAGGTTATAATCTTGGCTTAGCAATGAATCCTTTAACGAAAGATGTTGATTTAGGCGGAAACAAAAACACAAAATCAAAAGGAATAAACCTAACTACAATTCTGTTGTTAGCAATTCCGATAGTAGCAATAATATTTATAAAAAAGAACAAATAAATTTAGAATAGTTATGAAAAGAACAAAACACAGCCCTTATTTCACAGGGTACAAAGTAGATGGACTTCCTTACGTATTTGATACGCTTAAAGAAGCAAAAGACTACATAGAATTAGAAATGTCGCATAAAGATAGGTTGAAAAAGATAAAGAAAGGAATATATCATTTTAATAGAGGTCTTTCAGATAGTTTAATACCAATCTCAATTACAGAAAGAAAATACAAATTTGGAAAAGTCATTAAATTAAATTGGGATTTTTTACAAAAAAGAAAAAGTTTGTAAAATAAAGTAATAGAAATGAGTCCTAAAATAAACAAATCTCTTATTCCAAAAGGAACTGACAGTAATTCTATAAACGTAAGGAGAGGAATTGTTACAACTATAATGTCGCAATATAAGGGCAGTAAAATATTCTGCCCTGCACTTAA
>CALCUN010000043.1 GCA_937906975.1 uncultured Bacteroidales bacterium | reverse complement strand
AAACCATTGTTGTAGGAAACTGCTTTGTTGTTTTTTCGTATTGAAATGGTGGTATCTCAAATTTTGTTTCGTATGTTTGAGGTTTATCGTTTATTTTGAACGCTTCATTCACAACAGGATCAAAAATAGTCTTTACTATAATGTCTTCATTGTAAATACTCTCAGTGTTTTCTTGCGAAAACGACAAATAACTTACGCTTAATGCTACCAATAATGTTAAAATATATTTTTTCATACTTATTTATTTTCAATTATTACTTCATCTACTGCTTCTTTTTGCTCTTGTAATTTTTGTTCTTGTAGTTTTTGCTCCTCAGAGTGTTTGTTATTTATTTCGTTTAGTTTGTTTTGAGCCTCTGTTATAATGGAATCATCTCCTTCATAGTTGTCTATGATACTTTGTAGTGTTTGTTTTGCTTGTATCTTATTGCCTCGTTGTTTGAAAATGTCAGACCAAAGTATGAACGCTTTAGCTAACCAATATTCGCTACTAGGATTGCTTGTGATTTCTAAAATGGTCTTTTCAGATTCATCTAAATTGCCATTGTTGTATTGGATTTCTGCAAGTGTGTATTGTGCTTCTGAGGCGTATTCTGTGTTTTTGGCTTTTGTTAGCTTTCTAAATTCTTCTATTGCTTGACCAGAATTTGAGCCTTTTAAAAGAGATTTTGCTAAATAATAAGTTGCAGTTTCAGAAGTGTTTTCATCTGTTTTTTCAAGTGCAAGAACTTTGTTTGAAGCAATGATTGTAGAGTCAAATTTATCTAATAAATAATAGCATTCCATAGCTCCAACTAATGCTTGTAGTTTATGGTTGCTGATTTCGGCAGTTTGTTCAAGTAAACAATACTCTGCTAATGCTGTTTCATAGTTTTTAGCCTCAAAGTTTAAGCCTGCTGCTTTTAAAATGGCTTTTTCTGTGAAAGAGTTTTTAGGTTTTTGAATTATGTTTTCGTATGCTTGTAGGGCTTCTTGTTTTTGAGAATTTTTTATCAAGCAATCAGCAAGGTAATAATTAGCAGAAACAAAGAATGCTCCGTCAGGATATTTTGCTATATAGTCTTTAAATCCTGATATTGCTCTTTGACAATCTCCATTCATATATTGGTTTTCTATTGCTTGATAGCTTATAGAGTCTTGTTCGCTTTGAGTGATTTCTGCCTCTGGAATCCTCTTTGTGTATGCTATAAACTCATCTACATTGTTAGCCTCAATATAGATTGTCTTGATATTGTTTAAAGCAGACTTTGCTTCTTCTGTGCCAGGATACTTTTCTACAACTTGTTTTAGGTGAGTTAATGCTTCTTTTTCTTTACCCATGTTGTAGTATATCATACCTATTTTTGCGTAAGAGTCTTTTGCGTGTATTGATTGTGGATAAGAAGTTGTGATTTTATTGTATAGTTCTAATGATTTAGGGTATAGGTCAAGAGTTAAGTAAGAGTTTGCTAATTCATACATCATACTCGCTACATAATTGCTTTTTGAGAATTGTGAAAGTGCAGATTCCAAAATACTAATCTTCCTATCGTAATTTCCTAATGCACCGTATGCCATTCCTTTTTGGTAACTTGCATAGTCAGCGTCTAATTTGTTTTTAGAAATTACGTAATCGTATTCTTTTATTGCGTTTTGGAAGTCTTTACCCATGTATAAACAGTCTGCATAGCGACATTTTGCATCAATATTTATTGTCTCGTTTTTAGATTCTTCACATGCTTTAAAGTATTTCAATGCTTGGCTATATTTTTTTTGCTTGAAAAGGTTGTATCCCATTGTGTAGTTGGCTTGATTGTGGTAGATATTACTCTTAGAGCCAGGTGTTTCAAAGAATTTTTTAAGATTGTTAATAGAAAGATTGTAGTTTTCTAATTGATAGTAAGATTCGCCTTTCAAATAGTAAGCAATAGCGGTGATTTCATTAGAGTGTGATTGAGAAAGCGACTTATCAAGATAGATTATCGCCTCATCAAGTTTGTTTTCGTTAAAACACTCAATCGCTCTGTTTAAACAAATTTTTTGATAGGCTTGATTTATGGTTTTATTACGCTCAGTCATTTGCTCAATCATTTCAATCGCATCACGATAGTTTTGTGTATTTCCATAAAGTTGAGCAAGATATTCTTTTGCTTCGTTTGCGTTTTTCGATTTAGGGAATAACTCAATGTAGGTTTGGAATGCCTTTATACTTTCGTTAAAAGCAGCGTTTGTTTCGTATGAAAGCTTTGCGAAATTCAATAAGGCTTTTTCTTTTATCTTGTTGTCAAAGTCGTATTTGTAAGCTTCCTTAAACATAGACTTTGCAGAAATTTTATCGTTCAATTGTAAACAACAAATTCCTAAGTGATAAAGAGCATTTTGTGAAAGAGAATCGTTGTTATCTCCTGCTTTTTCAAGGTAGGTCTTTGCTCTTTCGTATTGTTTTTCTTCTAAAAGAGTAAATCCTAAAAGATAATAATCTTGTGAGGTTGCAACATTAGGTGCTTGTACTGATTTTTCAAGATAAGGTATTGCCTCGCTATAGCGTCCTAACTTATAGTATGCGTCTCCTAACATTTTATTTAATTCAGAACTGTTTTTAGATTTTGAATTGTTAGAAAGCTCAGAAGCAATAGCAATTAATTCTTCATATTTCTTTTCCTTGTAATAGATTTGTGCTATATAATAAGGTACAATCTTGCCAAAATTTTTCTCATTTCTTAAAGGAAGAAATTCTTTCAAGGCTTTGTTGTATTCTCCTTCTTCATAAAGAATGTGTCCGTAGAAATAAGTTGCAGCAACAGCGTATTTACTTCTTGCATCTTTTACATGCTTGAAAGAAGTCTTTGCTTTCTCATAATTTTTCTGCATAAACTGACAGTGTCCTTGCTTGTAGTAATATTCATACTTTGTTGATTGAGGCAAAGACTTGATATTGATTTGCGAATATATGCTTTCGGCTTTTTCAAACTGTTGATTTCTCATGTAATGATTGGCTAAAAGAAATTTAGCATCATTTACACGATGGCTTTCTTGAAAATTGTTTATGAAATCAAGCAGAAGTTTATCTGTGTCATTGTTCATTAATTCGTAAGCACAAGATGCTTGAAAAAAATACGCATCTTCTAACGACAAAGTGTTGTTTGCTTTGTTTTTTTCAATGTAAGAGGTGAATTGTTCAAGGCTTAATGAATAGTTTTTGCTATGATAATTCTCTAAGGCTTGCTTTAAATCATCTGATTTTTTTATCTCTGTTTTTTGTGCTGTGAGAATAAAAGGTATTAAAAATAAACTCGTTGCGATAAATAACGTTTTGATATTCTTTCTCATTTTAATATAATTTTAGAGTACTAAATTACTATAAAAAAAACATATATAATATTTAGTTTTTATTTTTTTTTAACGTTAAAATGTTGAAAAAAGTGTATGATGCTTTTTCTTAGGAAAAAAAGTCTAAGAAAAAATTTTCTAAAGCTAAGAAATAATTTTTGAACTGACCCCAAAAAGTTGGACTAATTATTAACAAATATT
>CALCUN010000042.1 GCA_937906975.1 uncultured Bacteroidales bacterium | reverse complement strand
AAACTTCGCTTTCTCTTTCGCCCTCAATCATCGCAAAACGAATAAACTCTTTTTCGCTCTCTATTTCCGATTTCGCTTGATTAACGCTTAATTGGCTTTTCTTAAATGTTATTGCTTCGCCACTTGCTAAATTTACAAAGAATCCTTGACCTACATTTAAATCTCCTCCTGATTTATATTCCCATGTTTGATAATTATTCACTACTGTGGTATTTAAAACATAAACTCCTCGTCCTTGAATTTGAGTTACTATATCTTGATATGCTATATTAGAGTTTCCATTAATAAAATTACTAATACTTAGTTTTGCAGGATAAGGATTTGAAAGTGCCATCCAACGACCGGTGCTTGCGTTTGCATTTTCCGAAATAGTTTTTTCTACTGTTACATCTCCATTATTTAATGCAAAAACAGGTGCTTCATCTTGTGGTGTTGTGTTTGAATTAGGTGTAGAATAGTCTCTTTTTGTAGAGAATGTTATTCCACCATCGTAAAACGGCCAAGCGAAAAAGCCTTCACCTGCTCCGATAATGTGGTTTGTGCTTGCATAAGAATAATTCATAGACCAATCGTTTGTTCCATAGTCAAATTCTACAACTGTTGCATCTGTGTTTCCTGGACCTAATTTCATTGCATATAAATCATAACCATTGAAAGGCGCTCCTACGAAATTCCATTTGTCTTTTTCAGCAGGCGTAACAACTTCTATCACTCCGCCAATGCTTGGTGTATTACCCGTTCCGTTATCTATTAATTGACCATCTCCCACTATGCGTAAAACACCTTTGTTCAAAGCCTTGTAAGGCTGAACTTGCAATGTGTGGTTTAAAGTAACAGTATGTCCATCAATAACAAAAAAATCATCATTTCCAGGTATTGAATTATTATACCAAGTTTCCTGAGTATTAAAATTACCATTGGCTCTTGTTGTATGAATATTACCACAAGTTACCTTATCCTTATCTTGACCATCATACATGTTTTTATAATCAATTACTTGGTCGCAAGGAACATTGGTTTGGGTAGGATTATTTCCAAAAGGATATCTTTGGTTATTATCTAGCCAAGTAATATCTCCAAGCACGTATGCAGTAACATTACTGCTATTACGAAAGGCGTCTGTTCCTATTTTAACATCTGAAGTTATATATATATATTTTATGCCGTTGCAGGGATTAAAGGCGTTCGCTTTTATTATATCTAAACTTGGCGGCAAATATAGTGTTTCTCCCATATTGCTACCATTGAAAGCGTTAGAACCTATTGTAGTTAATGTGTTTGGAAATGTAATATTTCTTAATGTGTGAGTGTTTTCGAAACCATTATCCGCAATTTCTGTAACGGTGTATGTAGTACTGCCGTTTACAACAGTAGATGGTATTACTAAGTCAGTGATACTTGCCCCATCTGCTTTCTTTACTTTTACATTGTTAGTTCCTGAAATAATTGTGTAGGTTAAACTGCCAATTGTAAATGTTTGCCCCATTAGGGTTACTGATACTAATACTGAAAATAATGTTAATAAGTATTTCTTCATATTTTTATTTTTTAAAAGATTTAACGTGCAAAGTTAGTAAAAAAAATCCCCCCCCCCCGTATATTTTTTTGCTTTTTTTTGGGAATAAATTAATATTTTACTTAAAGATTGGTTTTGTAATTAACAAATAAACAGTTGGTTGTGAGATGCAAAAAAAAGTCTAAGAAAACGTTTTCTAAGTCAAAGAAATAATTTTCTATCTCTAAGAAAAAATTTTTTTTCTCTTAGAGAAATTTTCTAAAGAAAAAAGAGAAAAAGAAAAAATCCTAAACCCTTTGATTTCTCTTAGAGTTTAGGATTTGTCTTGCTTAGATTGCAAGAATTTTATTTCATCAATTCAGCATATTCTTTGTAGAAATATGGAATTGTTTCAATGCCTTTGAAGAATTGTTCTAATGGGTAGTTTTCGTTTGGCGAGTGAATTGCATCTGAACCAAGACCAAAGCCCATTAAAATCGATTTTATGCCTAAGATTTTTTCAAATCCTGCTATGATTGGAATACTTCCGCCGCTTCTTGTTGGGATTGGACGTTTGCCGTATGTTGTTTGATATGCTTTTTCTGCTGCTTTGTATGCTGGCATATCGATTGGCGATACGTATGCGTAGCCTCCGTGTAATGGTGTAACTTCTACTTTTACTGATTCTGGTGCAAGGGTTTTGAAGTATTCAGCAAATTGTTCTGTTACTACTTCAAAATCTTGGTCTGGTACAAGACGGAATGAGATTTTTGCATGTGCAGTTGAAGGAATAACGGTTTTTGCTCCTTCTCCTGTGTATCCTCCCCATATTCCGCAACAGTCAAGACTTGGTCTTATGCCTGTGCGTTCCAATGTTGTGTATCCTTTTTCGCCGTGTAGTTCTTTTATCTCAAGGCTTTGTTTGTATTCTTCTTCGTTAAAAGGTGCTTGATTCATCAATGCACGTTCTTCTTCTGAAACAACAAGTACTTTGTCGTAGAAGCCAGGAACTGTGATGTGATTGTTTTCATCTGTAAGTTTTGCTATCATTTGACAAAGTATGTTTATTGGATTTGCAACTGCTCCTCCGTAAAGTCCTGAGTGAAGATCGCGATTTGGTCCTGTAACTTTTACTTCTACATATCCTAATCCACGTAATCCTGTTGTGATTGACGGAACATCTGCTGCAAGCATTGAGGTGTCTGATACTAAAATAACGTCTGCTTTTAAAAGTTCTTTGTTTTCTTTGCAGAAATCGTAAAGACTAACTGAGCCTATTTCTTCTTCTCCTTCCAACATAAATTTTACGTTGCATGGAAGTTGGTTTGTTCTTACAAGGTATTCAAATGCTTTTGCGTGCATGAAGGCTTGTCCTTTGTCGTCATCGGCTCCTCTTGCCCAAATGTGTCCATCTTTTACCACAGGCTCGAAAGGATCTGTTCTCCATTCGTTTGCTGGGTCGATTGGCATAACATCGTAGTGTCCGTATATAAGAATTGTTGGCTTAGTTGCATCAATGATTTTTTCTGCATAAACAACAGGATTGCCTTTTGTTGGCATGATTTCACATTTGTCGGCTCCTGCCTCTAATATTAGTTCTTTCCATCTTTGTGCGCAACGAATCATATCTGGTTTGTGCGCTTCTATTGAAGAGATTGATGGAATACGAATCAAAGAAAATAGTTCTTCTAAAAATCTGTCTTTGTTTTGTTCGATATAAGTCTTGATATCCATAATTATTTATTTGTGTTTTTATTGGTTTTTAAAAATCTGTTTCTAAGTTTTCTTCAAAATATTCTTGTTGTTCTATGTCTTGTTCTGAGATTATTGGGTTGTTTATCCAATCTTTTATTATTATTGCAGAGCTTATCTGTGGTTTTATGTGCTTGAATAGGTTGTAGGCGTCTAATCTTGTGATGAAATCTCCACATTTTACGACAAAGTTTGGCTCGTCAAAACTAACGTAAACTCTTGTGCTTGGATAAATTTCGGATAACTCGTCTTTGAGGGCAAAGGCTTTTGCTTTGGCGTTCGCTCCTGTGAAAGAGTTTACTTTTATTCTGTATCCTTGTAAAGATCTTGACATTTCGTTGTATTCAATGTGGCGTTCTAAGATTGTTTGAAGCCTTCCGTCTGCTACAACCTTTACTTGTGCGTTAGTTTGCAAGCAAGTGAAAAGGCTAAGCAATAAAAAAAGAATAGATGTTGATAGGAATTTGTTTGCTTTCATGGTTTTTTTTATCTTGATTCGTTATAAAGTTGGCGTACTGAACAGGTTAGAACAGGAATGTGTGAGTTGTTAATCATTTGTTGTGCGTATGGTCCAAGGAATATGTTGCTTAGTGTTTTTTCTTGTTCACTCATTATCACAATTAGGTCGGCATTGTGTTTGTTTGCGTATTCTATTGTTGAAAGGGTGGTGTTTTCGGCTTCAATGAAGTCGATTCTGTGTTTCATGTTTTTGGCCTTTAATAGGTTTTCTACGCTTGCAACATATTTGTTTACTATATTTCTGATTGATTTGCTGGCGCTTGAATATATTCCTAAGACATATATTTCAGAGTTAGGGAACATTTTTGCAAATTCTATTGTCCAAGGAACTTTTTGACGGGTGTCTTTTGTGAAGTCTATTGGCATGATTAACACCTCTAAGTCTTTGTCGGTGTGGAAGTCTTCTCTGATTGTTAAAACAGGACAATGTGAGTCGGTTATCGTTTTATAGGTGTTGGCTCCTGCAAATTTTTCATCATAACCACTGTTTCCGTGAGTGCCTATTATTAATAAATCTGCCTCAAACTCCTTTACTGCTTTGTTAAGCGCTAAATATACTTTCCCTTTTGGTAGGATATGATAGTAAACATCAGAATCAACTAATTTTTCTTTTGCTTTGCTAACGTATTCTTTTAATTTTTCCTCTGCTTTATCATATTCCATTTCCACGGTCTCTACCCATACAATATGTAAATCGGCATTCGCTCTTGCGGCTACGTCAATACTTAATTTCATTGCCGTTAATGAAGATTTGGAAAAGTCTATTCCTACTACGATTGTATCCATAAAATTATTATTTAATGGTTTGTACTCTAAAATTGACAAAAATTGCTAACTTTGCAGAATAAAGATTGCAATTTTCTGCAAATATAATAAAATATTTCAAAGAGATAATTTTTTTTCATAGAAAAATAATAGAATGAATGATAATTTGAATCCAGGAAAGGAGCGTTTGACAAAAAGTGAGAGCGATTATGAAAAGGCTCTTCGCCCTTCTGCTTTCGATAGTTTCGCAGGACAGCAACAGATTAAAGAGAATTTGAAAATCTTTGTGCAGGCTGCAAAGGAGCGTGGCGAGGCTTTGGATCATGTCTTGTTGCATGGGCCTCCTGGATTGGGAAAAACTACTCTTAGCTACATAATTGCAAATGAGTTGGGCGTAAATGTGAAGATGACCTCTGGACCTGTGCTTGATAAACCTGGGGAATTGGCTGGTATTCTTACTAATTTGGAAGAAAATGATGTGCTTTTTATTGATGAGATACATCGTCTTTCGCCTATTGTGGAGGAATATCTCTATTCTGCTATGGAGGATTATAAGATTGATATAATGATAGAGAGCGGTCCTAATGCGAGAAGTGTGCAAATCGGACTTGCTCCTTTTACTCTTATAGGTGCTACTACTCGTTCTGGACTTTTGACTGCACCATTGCGTTCAAGGTTTGGAATTACTTGTCGTTTGCAGTATTATGATCACGAAACTCTCGCTGGT
The DNA here is from genome assembly GCA_937906975.1 of uncultured Bacteroidales bacterium. Lineage (GTDB taxonomy): Bacteria > Bacteroidota > Bacteroidia > Bacteroidales > P3 > Onthomorpha. The sequence goes on along the minus strand of CALCUN010000042.1, from coordinate 9,341 downwards.
ATCATAAAGCGTTCAAGCAATATTTTACAAACACCTATTCATGAGGATGCTGCAATGGAGATTTCTCGTAGAAGTCGTGGTACTCCTCGTATTGCAAATCTTTTACTTCGTAGAGTAAGGGATTTTGCTCAAATAAAATCTAATGGGGTAATAGATATGGAGGTCTCAAAGCTGGCTTTGGAGGCATTGAACGTAGATAAAAATGGATTGGACGAAATGGATAATCGTATTCTTTCGTGTATTATAGATAAATTTAAAGGTGGACCTGTTGGAATCACGACTATTGCAACCGCTGTTGGGGAAGATGCAGGCACGATTGAAGAGGTGTATGAACCTTTCTTAATTCAAGAAGGATTTTTGCAAAGAACCGCTCGCGGAAGAGAAGCAACCGCATTGGCATATCAACATCTTGGACGTTTTAATGTAAAAGGCGGACAAGGAGAGTTGTTTTAAAAGAAAAAAAACGTAAATTTGCAGTTTGAAATTAATAAAAAAATAATATAGTAATGGCAGTACATAAAATAAGCCCTGAATTATTGACACTTGGTCAAGTGGATAAAATATTGAAAGAGGGCATGAAATTGGAACTTTCGCAAGAAAGTAGAGAAAGAATCGTAAAATGTAGAGAATATCTTGATAATAAGATGAAAACTCAAAAAGAACCTATTTACGGTGTTACAACTGGATTTGGTTCTTTGTGTAATATTTCTATTTCTAAGGAGGAGTTGTCTCAATTACAAAAGAATCTTGTAATGAGCCACGCTTGCGGTGTTGGCGAAGAAGTGCCTGCTGAAATTGTTAAGATAATGTTGTTGAATAAAATCCAATCTTTATCTTATGGAAATTCAGGAGTACAACTTCAAACTGTAGAAAGATTGATAGAGTTCTTTAATAATGATATTCTTCCTGTGGTTTACCAACAAGGTTCTTTAGGAGCAAGTGGAGATTTAGCTCCTTTGGCTCACATGTGCTTACCTTTATTAGGATTAGGTGAGGTAGATTATAAAGGAAGACGTATTAGCGGAGAAGAATTAAATAAAGAATTTTCTTGGCAACCAATAGAATTGCAATCAAAAGAAGGTTTGGCTTTATTAAATGGTACTCAATTTATGAGTTCTTTCGCAGTTTGGTGTGTAATCAAAGCTCAAAAACTTTCAGATTTAGCAGATAAAATCATGGTTGTGTCATTAGAAGGATTCGATGGCAGAATTGAACCATTCTTTGACCCAGTTCATCAAGTAAGACCTCACGCTGGACAAATAGAAACAGCAAGAAGAGTAAGAGAAATGTTAGAAGGAAGTCAAATCATCGCACAACCTAAAAAACATGTACAAGATCCTTACTCATTCCGTTGTGTTCCTCAAGTACATGGCGCAAGTAAAGATGCAATTGCACACGTTGCAAATGTAATCACAACAGAAATCAACTCTGCAACAGACAATCCAACAGTATTCCCTGATTTGGATATGGTAATTTCGGCAGGTAATTTCCACGGACAACCATTAGCAATTAATTTAGATTATTTAGCAATAGCAGTTGCTGAACTTGGTTCAATATCTGAAAGAAGAACTTACCAATTAATAGGAGCTAAGAGAGAATTACCTTCATTCCTTGTTGCAAAACCAGGATTAAATTCTGGATTTATGATTCCTCAATATGCAGCAGCGTCAGTTGTTAGTCAATCTAAACAACTTTGTACACCTGCTTCTGTAGATACAATCGACTCTTCACAAGGACAAGAAGACCATGTTTCATTTGGTTCAAATGCAGCAACAAAATTATATCGCGTTGTAAACAATACAGAAAGAGTTTTAGCAATAGAACTTTTCAATGCAGCACAAGCATTTGATTTCCGTAAACAACAAACAGGTCTTTCTTCATCTAAATGTATAGAAGACTTTGTTAAATCATACAGAGAAAAAGTACCATTTGTACAAGACGATGTTGTAATGTACGAATTAATACATAAGAGTATAGATTTTTTAAGAGATCAACAATAATTCTTTAATATCGATTTTTGGCTTTTGAATTTGCTAAGATTTGAAAGCCAAAAATCTTTTTTTTATGGCTTTCTTACCAACAACAAAAAAAGAAATAGAAAATCTTTCTTGGGATAGTGTCGATATAATCTTTGTATCGGGCGATGCTTACATTGACCACCCTTCTTTTGGTGCGGCAGTAATTTCGCGACATTTAGAGGCGTGTGGATTTAAAGTAGCAATCCTTGCACAACCTAATTGGAAAGATGATTTAAGAGACTTTAAAAAATTAGGAAAGCCTAATATTTGTTTCGCAGTCAGCTCAGGCTCGATGGATTCTATGGTAAATCATTACACGGCTGCAAAACGCAAAAGAGCCGATGACGCATACACTCCTGGAGGTCAATCAGGTTTTCGTCCCGATAGAGCAACGGTAGTTTATTCTCAAATATTAAAATCCATATATCCCGATGTCCCTGTTTTGATTGGTGGAATTGAGGCTTCAATGCGAAGACTTGCTCACTACGATTATTGGGAAGATAAACTTTTTCCTTCCATTCTTTTAGACTCAAAAGCAGATTTGTTAATCTATGGCATGGGAGAAAAAATCTGCGAGCAAATATGCAGAGGATTATTTGAAGGAAAAAGCATAGAAGAATTAAAACAAATTCCACAAATTGCATATATAGAAAAAGGAGAAGTAGAATCAACTAAACAATACAAAGACCTTTATCTGCCAAGCTTTGAACAATGTCTAAAAGACAAAAGAAAACAAGCAGAAAGTATAGCAATATTTGAAAAAAACAGCAACAAATACGAAGGAGAGAGGTTAATACAATCTTATGAAAAAGAAAATATAAAAGTAGTTGTTAATCCTTTTGACCAAACCTATTCTTCACAAGATTTAGATAACATTTACAAACTTCCTTTTGAGAGAAAACCTCACCCAAAATATGCAAAACGAGGAGCAATCCCCGCTTTTGATATGATAAAATATTCAGTCAATATTCACAGAGGCTGTTTTGGAGGTTGTGCCTTTTGTACCATTGCAGCACATCAAGGAAAACGCATTATCTCTCGTAGTGAAGAATCAATAATGAATGAAATAAAACAAATATCTCAAGACAAAGATTTCAAAGGTTACTTATCCGATTTAGGAGGACCTTCTGCCAATATGTATTTAATGAAAGGCAAAGACGAAAATCTTTGTAAAAAATGTACAAGGCCTTCATGTCTTTATCCAACCTTGTGCAAAAATATGAACAATGACCACCGCCCATTATTGAATCTTTATAAAAAAGTAAGAGAACTACCATATATTAAAAAAGCCTTTATAGGTAGTGGTGTGAGATATGATTTATTTGATAGAAGTGAATATTTTGAAACCTTAGTTCTTCACCATGTTTCAGGAAGACTAAAAGTTGCACCAGAACACTGCAGTGAACCTGTGTTGAAAGCAATGAGAAAAATGTCTTTTGACCAATTTATTGATATAAAAAAGCGTTTTGAAATCATAAATTCAAAATATGGATTAAAACAACAACTAATTCCATATTTTATTTCTTCACACCCTGTTTGTACCTTAAAGGATATGGCAATCTTAGCTTCAAAAACAGCTCAATTAGGCTATAAGTTAGAACAAGTACAAGACTTCACACCAACGCCAATGACCATTTCCACAGAAATGTACTATACAGGCTATGAGCCAACCACCTTAAAAAAAGTCTTTGTTGAAAGAAACCCAGAAGCAAAGAAGATTCAAAATAGAGTTTTCTTTTGGTATAAACCTGAAAATAAAATATGGGCAAACAATATCTTTAAAAAATATAATTTGCCCACACCAAACGTGAATAAATTCAAACGTTAATTCCTATTTTCTTATAATATTTTCTATTTCTTCTATTTCAACAGAAGTTTGTTCCCCTGTTTCCATATTTTTTAGCGAAACTTTGTTTTCTTTTATTTCGTTTTCGCCAATCAATGCCACAAATTTTATAGCCTTATCATTAGCATAATTCATTTGTTTTTTCAATTTTGCATTGTCGGGATAGACCTCGGCTTTTATACCTTTCTCTCTTAAAGAGCGAGCAATGTTTAAAGCAAACATAGCTTCGTTTTCTCCAAAGTTTGTAAACAAAATATCGCTTGATGCACAAATACTTTCAGGGAAAAGGCTAAGTTGTTCCAAACAATCATAGATTCTGTCTGCTCCAAAGCTGAATCCTACGCCCGAAAGCCCTTGATGACCAAACACGCCTGTGAGATTGTCATATCTTCCGCCACCACAAATACTTCCTATCTCAACATCTAATGATTTTACTTCCAAAATCGCTCCCGTGTAGTAGTTTAATCCTCGTGCAAGCGTAATATCAAACTCTATATTTTCAATTCCTAAAATTTTACATTTGTTTAACACAAATTCCAACTCATCTAAGCCCTTTGTAGCTTGCTCAGAATTTAGGATTTGTCTAAGATTTTCTATCTTGCTTTCGTTCTCACCATTCAAGGCAAAGATTGGATTTAATTTTTCAATGTCCTCTTCTGTAAAACCCTTGCTTCGTAGTTCATCGCAAACCTTTTCGTACCCTATCTTATCCAATTTGTCTATTGCAACAGTAATATCAATAAGGCTTTCTTCTTTTCCTATATGTTGAGCAATGGCTAAAAGAATTTTTCTATTGTTTAATTTGATTTTTGTACGAAGAGAGAATTTTTTAAACACTTCTTCTATCATACACATCAAATCTACCTCATTCAAAAGGCTGTCGCTACCAATTATATCAGCATCACATTGATAAAACTCTCTATATCTTCCTTTTTGAGGACGATCTGCACGCCATACAGGTTGAATTTGATAACGCTTGAAAGGAAATGTTATTTCGTTTAAGTGATTTACAACAAATCTCGCAAAAGGAACTGTTAAGTCATATCTTAATCCCTTTTCGCAAATCTGCTTTGTAAGAGCTTTATAATCAGAAGTCTTTAAAGATTTATCTGTTACAAAATCGCCAGAATTTAAAATCTTAAACAAAAGTTTATCACCCTCATCTCCATACTTACCCATAAGAGTATTTAACTCCTCCATAGCGGGAGTTTCTATCGCTTGAAAACCATGAGCGTTAAAAACCTCTTTTATAGTATCAAAAATATAATTACGTTTCCTCATTTGAGAAGGCAAAAAATCCCTTGTGCCTTTTACAGTTTTGTAATTCATAGTTCGCTTATTTAATTTTTGCAAATATATGAAAAAAATGCTTTTTTTTTCTCTTAGGATTAGAAAAATATTTCTTTGAAAAAATAAAATAAAGCAAAGAAAAAAAATTTTTTTTCTTAGACTTGTAACAAAATGGCTTTTTTTCTTGTCTATATAGTAAAAAGCAAAAAAAAATAGCGTAAGCTTTGGTAAAATGAAATTAAATATATATTTTTGTAACGTAAAAATAAATTGACATGAAAAGGGTATTATTAATTTTGGTCATAGCATTCATGACCTTATTTTCAAGAGAGGGTATTTCGCAAAATCTAATGTTAAATGCGAATACACATGAAACAACAGCAAATCGTTGTACTGGATATTTTTATGACAACTCTTCGTCAGCAAATTATGCTACAGATGTTGATAGATGGGTTACGATTTGTCCTACATCGGGAAACCCAAATACCAGAATAGCGCTTACTTTTGAGGAATTTGATATTGATCCGAGCGACTATGTGAAAATATATGAAGGTACCTCAATCAACGATCCAGAATACCAACACGTAGAACAAAGTACAACATTTTCTGGAAACGATTTGCAAGGTGCAACAATTATGCCTTCATTAGCATTAGGCTCTCAATGTTTGACAATTAGATTAGTATCAGACGGTGCAGGAACAGCCTCAGGTTGGAAAGCAGTTATGGAGTGTGTTCAAAATTGTCAATTCCCTGAAGCATCGTTAGACACATTCTTCTACAAAATAGATTCAGAAGGAAATATGACTACAAGGCCTGTGAATGAAGGTGTGGATACAGTTGTGAACGAAGACGGAACTATATCTTATGTTCCTTACAAATCAGTAGATATTTGTTTAGGCGATTCTGTAATTTTAGTTGCAAAACCAAAATTCCCTGAGTATATTCCTGGTGAAATCACATCATACTATCAAGGACCTGAGAATTGTATTTACTATTGGAGCTTTGGAGATGGTACAGGCGATACAGTAAATTTTGATAACACAATTGGTCATGGCTATCCTGAATTAAATGGATACGATATAATGCTTACAGTAGAAGATACTAACAACGGTGGTTGTAAGAGTAGAAATACAATAGACACACGTTTAAGAATAGCAACAAACCCTATTAAAACAGTTGCTCCATTACCTGATATTTGTTCAGGAACAGAATTAGGATTAACAGTAGGTTACGGAGCAAACTCAGCAATCATTGTCGATTCGTTGAATTTTGATAGAAGTGCAAAAGAAAGATACGAAAACACAGTGTTTATTCCAGACGGACCAAACTGTACTTATATAAATGGAACAGTGTGTTTCGATGCTCCCGTTATGTTTGATGATTTCACACCAGGCGCAGTCGTAGGTAGTGGAGATGATATCATGTCAATATGTCTGAATGCTGAACACTCTTATCTTGGGGACATAGGTATGAGCGTTATATGCCCAAACGGACAGACTGTTGTTGTGAAAAACCAAAGTGGTGGTGGAAGTATTTGGCTTGGACAAACAGTTGACGACTCTGGTACTGGATGTTGCGATAGTACTTGCGCACCACAAGGAACAGGTTGGACATATTGTTTCTCTAATCAATACTTAGACGGAGCAAGAGGCGTAATTGGTGCTACTGGACAAGGAGGACAACCTCTTGACTCAACAAATACAACTGATACAACAGGCTATTTCCAAACTCCACAAGCAGGAGGAGGAACAAATGTTGACCTTACAGGATTTGATGGCTTTATCGGCTGTCCTTTAAATGGAGAATGGATATTTAGAATATGCGATAACCTAAGTATAGACAACGGTTTCATCTATTGGTGGGACATAGAACTTGGACAAAACAGTGGAGCTACATGGGATTATCAAGTACCATTGGATACAGTAATATGGAGTGGAGTTTCATTCTATACACCTACAACTGCAACATCTGCAACAATTGCCCCTCCAATCGATAGTGCTGGTACATTTGTCTTTGATATTACAGTTATAGACGATTTCGGATGTCAATGGGATACAATATCACCTCTTACAGTAGTACAAACACCAGTTGTTGATTTAGGACCAGACGTTGCACTTTGTGAAATGTACAGCGTAGAATTAGATGCTGGTAACGAATCACCAACAGCTTCTTACGCTTGGTCTCCTACAGGAGATACAACAAGAGTAATCACAGCTCAAACAGAAGCAAACTCTAACTCAATAGTAAAATATGAAGTGTTAGTAACAGAATACAACGGTTCAATCTATTGCTACGGAAGAGACTCTGTAAACCTAATAGTACACCCTGCAGCGATTGCAGCCTTTACTTCAGATAAATTCCCATTAGAAGGATGTGAACCTTATAGTTTCCAATTACAAAACACAGCAACAAATGCTCAAACATTTGAATGGCGAGTAGGAGAAGAAACTACAACAGATCCTAATCCATCATTCACATTCCCATACGGTACATACGATATTAAATTAAAGGTAACTTCAGAACACGGTTGTAAAGACTCAATAGAATACCAAGACATCATAAACGTATATCGTCACCCTGCAGCAAACTTTGGTTGGGAGCCAAATAACCCATACGCTTCTAATCCTACTGCAAACCTTGTAAACCTTACAGAACCAAATGACGCAACAAATCAATATCACTGGACAATTCAAACAAACAAAAACGATTTAAGTGCGATAGAAAACATATTTGGTGCAAATCCATCATACACTTGGACACCACAATCTGGTGAAACAGTAGCAGGAGACTATACAATATTATTAGATGCTTACAGTGTGAACTTAGCACCTAGTGGATACATATACGAATGTCATGATACAATATCGAGAATCATTACAATCATTAACGATAACTTGATGTTCCCTAACGTAATCACACCAAACGGAGACGGAGTTAATGACGTATTTGAAATTCACAACTTAATAGATGGACAAGCCTTCCCTGACAATGAACTTTCTATCTACAACCGTTACGGAAAGAGAATATTCTTCATACAAAATATGAGAAACGAAAGTGATTTCTGGGATCCAGCAGCAACAAACACACCATCAGGAACCTACTTCTATAGATTCATAGGACGAGGACCGATAAGAGATGTTGAATTTAAAGGCTCTGTGGAAATCTTAAGATAAAATAATAATATCCAATTCAAAAAAGTCGCATTGTCTCAAAGAGGCAGTGCGACTTTTTTTAAGAGAAAAATTGTCAATTAAAATAAAAGTTATAATTTTGCAACCTCTAAGTGGAAAGATTTGGATTGATTGCAACCACATAAAAAAATGCTAAAACAACATTTTAACATCTTTTTTTAATCCAATCATATCATATCTTTGTTCGCTTAGCGTTATAATTTAGTTTAGTGATTTATAATTTTAAAACAACAAAGCATTATGTGGGTATAGCCTGAATTTTGTCTGCGTATGTCGACCATCCATTTGCCGCTTTATACGTATCAACCGATGCCGCTGGGACATAAACAGCAAAATTTGGGTTTAAGTCACTAATTGCTGAAGCGTATATGCTTGGTGGAGTCGAAGCTAAAACTGTAAGATTTACGAATACACCATCACGTTGAAAACCAAAAGCCTTAGTATCAATACTAGTAACACTACTTGGAATAGTTATATCCGACAGAATTTTACATCCATAAAAAGCATGTTGCCCAATGCTAGTAACAGTATTAGGTATAGTTACATTTGACAAAACATAGCAGTAATTAAAAGTACCGTTTGCAATCGAGGTGACACCGTTTGGAATATTTATGGACGTTAATGAATGACAACTAGCAAAAGCACTCTCTCCAATAGACGTGACGCTGTTAGGAATTGTCAAAGAACCAGTGAAACCGGAACAATCATCAAAAGCAGAATTTCCAATATGTGTGATACCTTCTTCAAGTACTAATGATGTCGGTGCTGTTCCTAAATTTTTCCAAGGAGAAATATTATCGCCAGAATATTCATAATCATACATTGCTCCTGTTCCGAATATGGTGAGGGTGTTGTTTCCGTCAACATACCAGTAGAGATTATCGCCGCATTTGCCGTTGAATGCCTTACGATTTGAGAAATAGTCAAACCATCCTTTATCATTATAGCTTTGCTCTCCAGAAACAGGATAATATAAAGTTGTATTAGGCTTTATAT
>CALCUN010000041.1 GCA_937906975.1 uncultured Bacteroidales bacterium | reverse complement strand
GCTCCTGTTAAGGTGATTTCAGGAAAAGGTTCTACTTTTACAGTGAAGGTTTCTATGCGATTATATCCTGTTTCCGTATCTGTTACTTTTACTTGTAGGGTTGTTTCTTCAGTATAAATTTGTGTGTATTGTGTTCCTTCAAAGATAGGAGCTTCTGTGGAGATATCTTGCGTACTATACCACCATTGGTAAGTGAAAGTATCTGTATTTTCATCATCAGGGGAAGATGCAGTTATTGTGTTTTCACTATTAACACATATTTCATCATCTCCTTCTAATAATAGGGAAGGTGTTTTTGGTATTATAACTTGTAGTGTCTCGCTTTTTTCACAAAATTCTGCACCATCTTCTTCAAAACTTTCAGAAGCACGTGCTGTTCGTGTGTATGTATACTCTCCATCTGTTGCATAGATATGAATAATTCTTTCAATGCTTCCTGTAGCATCATATTCAAAAGTAGTTGTTGGGTTTTGATCTGCGTTTATTGCTAACCATTTATATGCTCCATTATCAAATTGATATTCTATTTCAATAGGGGTAGTTCCATCTCCAAAATCGTATTTTTGCCAATATAATGGTGCGGTTGCGGATTGTACATCGTTTACAAAAAAGATGGCTTTGCCTGCTGGGTCTGTGGCTGTGGGTGGAGTATAGGTAAGGTTGTCAAAGATTGGACGTATGTCATTGACTTTTGTTGTTATGTATGCAACACAATTTGGTCGGGTGGTTTGGGTTCTTGGTGAGACTAATTTTACTGCATAGAATTTTTCTTGGGCGTTTCCCATCATTGCTTCGGTTACAACAAGGTTTTGTTCTTCACTTAATGCTGGTGAGTTGGCGTCAAGGTCTGCTAATTCATCTTGTGAAAGGAATGTAGATGTTACTTCAAACCATTTGTATGATTCAAATCCTCCTGGTGCACTTGCTACGGTTACTGTGTCTCCATTTCCTGCACATCCTGGTGTGTTAATCAACGCTGGTTCTGCTTTCGCTGTGAAATATCCATATCCTCCGTGCGAAACATAGCAATCGCTTATTCTTACTCTTATTGTTATCCTATCTCCAATGTATCTTGTAAGATTGATTTTTATTTGTTGCCAATTACTCCATATCCACAATCCGTGCCCGTCGGTACTACCTTCATGCCATAATTCAGGTTCTGTTGTTGGTAGAGTTGCAGTAGATGTCTTTTCAAAGAATGCACAAGAATCAACTAATTCTTCTAACATCATACCATTTTCTGGGGAGTGTTTCATAACGTCTATTTGAAAGGTCGGGTTTTGGTATCCGTTATGACCTGGTGCTTGTAAAACCATTGCATACATAAAGGTAAGCAAGCAATTTTCTAAGTTTACTTCCATTGTGTATTGGAGTTGTGAGCAATGACCTCCTCCTTTTGCATTATTGATTTGAGAAGAATGGGTAAATCCTTCTGGAACTCTTGATAATTGATTTAATGAATTAGTGTCTGTTCCTCCATTGTATATAATAAAAAATCTTCCTCCTTGATATGATGAATTGTCACTTGCTTGTGTCGGGTCTGACCAAGTTGAATCCCATTCATATATTGGGTAATCAACGTTTCCCCAATAATTATAACGTCCTGTCTTTGCTATCCAATTAAGGTAACCTCCTGTTGAGAAATCAAGGTTGTGTCCTGTCGGAACTTGTGCTTGTAGATTTAAACCTAATAGTAGTAATAGTAGGAGAATTGATTGTATTAAAAATCTTTCAATTATCTTTTTCATACTCTACTCAAAATTACGTTTTGCAAATATATTGTTTTTTTTCTTAAGACAATATATTTTAAATGTTTATTTTAAGCAGAAAAAGGCTTTTTTAGAAAAACAATCCTGCCATGTGATAGGTTGCAAATGCTAAAATCCAAGCGACAACTGTTGTATAGGTAACAACAAATATTGCCCATTTCAACCTTGCCTCTTTCTTAACTGCGGCAAACACAGCCGTACAAGGGAAATAAATAAGAGTAAAAACAAGAAAACTCATTGCGACAGGTGGAGTGAATACTTTTTCGCTAACACCCTCTTGATTTATTGGGTGAGTTGCAGCTTTTAACTTTTCTTCTAAAATATCGGAACTCGTTTCCGGATTATCAGAATACAACACGCCAAGAGTGGAAATAATGATTTCTTTTGCAGCAACCCCTGTTATAAGAGAAACTGAAAGCTTCCAATCAAAACCTATTGGCTCCATTACAGGCTCTATTACCTTTCCTGCTTTTGCAATATAGCTTTCTTCTATGTTATTTGTGTCTTTTTGTGGGAAATACATCAATAACCAAAGCACTACGGAAGCAATAAGAACTATACCTGCCATCTTTGAAAGATAATCTTTGCAGTTTATCCATATTGTTCTTGCTACGGCTTTTACTTTTGGTATGCTATATTCTTGCAAGTTGAGTGTGTATGGTACGTGATTGCTTTTATTGAATGTCTTTTTAAACAATAGTGCAAATAATATTGCTAAAATCACACCCAACACATATAAACAAAGCATAACTAAGGTAGAGTATCTAGGGAAGAATGTGCCTGCTATTATAATGTAAACAGGCAATCGTGCCGAACAAGACATAAAAGGAATAATTAGCATTGTTACTAATCTATCTCTTTTGTCTTCAATGAAGCGTGTGGACATTATTGCGGGTACATTGCAACCAAATCCCATAATAAGCGGAGCGAAACTTTTTCCATGTAAACCTATTGCGTGCATAAACTTATCCATTAATTGGGAAGCACGAGACATATAGCCACTTTCCTCCATTAATGAAATACACAAAAACAAAATCAAAATATTTGGCAAGAATACTATCACCCCTCCAACACCTCCAACAATACCTTGCACAACCAAATCATTAAAAAAGCCTTGTGGAATAGTTTCTTGTAACAACGTAGCAATATAATTAACGCCCCTTTCCATCAACTCCATTGGATAATTTCCCAACGAAAAAGTTAGAAAGAAGGTTAATCCTAAAATTAAAAAGAATATAAGATAACCTAATATAGGATGTAAGAGTATTTTATCTAATCTTTCAGTTTGTTTATTAGTCATTGATAAAAATTTAATAAGTGTTGGTTTCTATGCCAAGATTTCTTACTCTTTGAGCATATTGTTCTAGTTCTGGAATAAGAAGTTTTTCAAGATTCTTTTCAGGTGTTTCTCTATCAATAGAATATAGCATAACCGATTTAGGATTGATTTGTTTTACTATTTCAAGCCAAGCAGAAAATTCCTCCTCACTTGTATTGTCTATTTTTTCTCCTTTACATTCTCCTCTTAGCAAAAGAGTTTGAACAATACACTTATTGCCAAATTCAATTAACTTTTGCTTTATTTGTTCAAATGTGCAACTCACTGGCTCATTTATTAATTTATACATTCTTTCTGAGCCTGCATCTATTTTTAAAATCGGATTATCTATAAGTTGAAGTGCCTTAAAGACATCTTCTCTCACCAAATTTGTAGAATTAGACAAAATAGTAATCTTTGCTTGTGGGCAATATTGATTTCTAAGCTCAATAACATCTTCAACAATACCAAGAATTTCTGGGTGAAGTGTTGGTTCCCCATTACCACTAAATGTAATACTATCTATTGTTTTGTTAAATTCAGCTGTACTCTCAGACAATTTTTTATAAAGTGCAGCCTTTATATCTTCCCTCTTGTTTAGCGGAACTTGGATTGAAGTATCAATTTTATTCCAACCGCACTCGCAATAAATACAATTAAAACTACAATATTTTTTTTCCGTAGGCAGTACATTAACTCCTAATGATACACCTAAACGTCTTGATTTTATTGGTCCAAAAACTATTTCTTCAAATAACATATCTTAATTTCTTTTTAAAAAACAGAAACATTAATATACTTTTTAGGGTTTTCCTTAATGTCTTCTATTAATTTATTAAGATTCTTCGCACTATTGTCTAAACTCTTGTACAACTCCTCATCATTTATCAACAATCCTACATTACCTTTACCCTTTTCTATAACACCAAGTACCGTATTTAATTTCTCTATACTTTTACCTGTCTCAATAAGAGTTGTACCTATGTTAGCCTTTGCGGCAGAATCCACTATATTATCAACATTTACAATTATATTTGTAAGCTTTTCATTATTTTCTTTTAAGTTTGTTGTAATGCTTTCTGTGTTTTCTATAATTTTTGCAAGCTTAGATTTTTCGCTTCCCATCAAATTATCCAAATTAACACTAACATTGCTAAGTCTAGCCGTAGTATTCTCCAAATTTGCAATAGTATTCTGCAAAGAATTTTGAGATTGAACATTCAAAATATTGTTTAAAGCCATCAAAATACTATCTAAATTTGTCATCATAGGCTTAACATTTCCCACTAAATCATCAAGCAATCCCAATTCTCTACCACTTGCAATAGTATCTCCTTCTTTTATTATATCATTAGAATGACCTAATTGAAGTTTTAATGCCTTTGAGCCAAGCAAATCAGCATTAAACAATAAAACTCTACTATCAGTTGGCACTTTTATATCACTACTAACAACAAATTCCACAACAAAACTATCCGCTCTCTCATTTACTGCTTGTATTTCTTTAATATATCCAACTCTCAACCCATTTACAAGAACATTAGTGCTAGCATACATTCCACTCACATCGTCAAATACAGCGTAATAGGAGTTTTCCTTATGGAAAATATCACTTCCTTTCAAGAATTTTATACCAAAAAATAAAATAACTAATACAATTAACCCAAAAAAACCTACTTTAAATTCTGTTTTCATATTTTATTTAACTCTTTTCTTTTTCTAACGCTCTAACTTGTTCAAATGTTATGCGCTTTCCATTATAAAACACAACAACAAACGCATCTTTATGTCCTAATGACCTTACTTTTTGCACATAATTCGATGCTTCTTTTTGAGTTGCAAACAATCCTGCACAATATTTCCAATATCCATCAAACTCATACGACCACACATCTTCCAATCCTTCAAACAACCTATCCTTTGTTGAAACCTGACTCTTCATTGAAGCAAACTGAACTCTGTAAACAATATCTATACCTGTACCCTTTTCGTTTTCTTCATTACGTTTTATTTCTTCTTGTTTTTGTTTTTCCTTTTCTTGCTTCAATCTTTCATTTTCTTTTTGTTTTGCTAAAAGTTGAGCATCTTTCATTTGCTTATCCTTATCTAAAACATTATTAGGAATAAGTTGTTCTATGCTTGGTACAGATATTTTCACATTATCCTTGTGCGATTTATACTCACAAATCGCCTGAAATATAGAAGCTGCTATCTCATACTGTCCAATTTCCGACATAAGATAAAGCTCCTCCTCAGCATTTGAAATAAAGCCAATCTCAACCAAAACAGAAGGCATAGCAGACTTTAATAAAACAACAAAATTAGCCTGCTTAACCCCCCTATTTATAATAGGAGTATTAGAAGTCAAATGTTTTTGAATTTTATCTGCGAACCAAAGACTACCTTCCATGTAAGCATTTTGGAAAAGCGAAAACAAAATATCATTTTCTGGTGCATTAGGGTCAAAACCATCGTAATTCTCTCCATAATTAGCCTCCAAAAGAATATCTTTATTTTCTTTCTTTGCCACTTCAAGGTTTTGAGCAGCCTTTGTTACCCCAAGAGCAAAAGTTTCACTTCCCTTTGGAGCTTTGTTTGAAGAACTATTGCAGTGAATTGAAACAAACAAATCAGCACCAATCTTATTCGCAATCTGACTACGTTTATACAATTCCACATCCTTGTCAATCACTCTCGTATAGTAAACCTCCACATCTTTAAGATGCTCAGTAATCATTTTACCAAGCTTAAGACTAACTGCTAATGTTATATCTTTTTCCTTACTCTTTAAACCAACAGCACCAGGCTTGTCTCCGCCGTGTCCCGCATCAATAACAATCTTATCAAACTTATTTATAGTACCCTCTTGCTGAGCATTAGCAGTAAAAATGCACGAAAAGACAATCAGCAATAAAGAGAGTATATTTTTTAATTCTTGTTTTTTATTCATTTATTAGGCTTTCAAATATATAAAAAAAGCTTACTTTTGCAAATCGGTTACAAAGGTACGAATTAAAATTAAAAAAATTGAAAAAATTGCGACACTTCTACGTTTTTTTCATCATAATAGCATCTTTTTTGCTATTAACGCCCCTTCGTACTCTATCGCAAAACGACTCAATCCCTAAAAGCAAACCAACCTTGCAAGCAAGAGTAGATTACAAATCAAAAGACTCTATTACCTTCTTTTTAAACACAAAAGACGTTCACATTTACAATGAAGCAAATGTAGATTACGAAAAAATGAAACTGCAAAGTGGTTTTATGACTGTGAATTTCGACACAAAAATCCTTGTTGCAGAAAAAACAAAAGACAGTTTAGAAGAACAAAAACTACAATATCCCATCTTCAAAGAAGGAGCACAAGAATACAATTCCAAGCAAATAAAATATAACTTCGACACAAAACAAGGCGTAATCAGCAATGTATTTACAAAAGAAAGCGATGGCTATCTTCATGGCGAAAAAGTAAAAAAAGTTGATGATGAAACCATGTTTATTTCTTCGGGAATCTTTACCACATGCGACAATCCCGATCACCCACACTTTGGAATAAATTTCTCAAAAGCCAAATTAATAACCGATGACAAAATAGTAACAGGACCAGCCTGGTTCTCCATAATGGAAATCCCACTTCCTGTAGGACTTCCCTTTGCATACTTTCCTTTTACCGAATCAAAACAATCAGGATTCCTTATGCCCTCTTACGGATACGCCGCAAACAGAGGCTATTACCTAAGAAACATCGGTTGGTACTTTGCAATCAACGATTATATGGACCTTGCCCTGCAAGGAGATATTTACACCAATCTTTCATACGCCCTAAACATAACCTCATCATACGTAAAACGTTACAAATACTCAGGCTCAATAGAATTTCGTTACGAAGACAACCACACAGGACTAAGAAACACACCAAGTTATAGCTCATCTAACGCTTTTAAATTCCGTTGGTCTCATCGTCAAGACAGCAAAGCCCACCCACATCGTAGCTTTTCTGCAAACGTAAACCTTGTAAGTAGCAAATTTAATCAATACACAACCAATCTTTCCGACTATTTCAACAACACAACAACATCTTCCATTGCCTTTTCCACCAAATTAGGCTCTTATTGGAATATGACAGCAAATTTAGGCGAAAGCTACAACGTCAATACAGGAGCAATCAGTTTAGATTTACCTTCTGTAAGCGTTTCAACCACACAAATATATCCTTTTAGAAAAAAGAAAAAACAAGGAAAGAACAAATGGTATGAAGACATCTCCTTTTCATACCGAGTAAACATGATAAACAAAATAGACACCTACGACACCTTACTAACTTCGCCCGATATATTCAAATCCTTTCGCAACGGAATCATACATTCCCTACCAATACAAAGCAATGTCAAAATATTCAAACATCTCAATTGGACAAATAGCATAGACTACACAGAACGTTGGTACTCAAACAGCATATCGAAAACCTATAATCCTGCAACAGACCTTATAGACAAAGACACAATTTACGGATTCATTGCAAACAGAAATGCAAACTTCAAAAGCAGTCTTAACACACGCCTTTACGGAATGTTCATTTTCAAAAAAGGATTCATAAAAGCAATACGCCATGTTATCAATCCTAACATTTCCTTTACCTATACACCTGACTTTTCTGACCCTTCATTAGGATTCTATGACTTTTACACCGACAAAGAAGGCAAGAGAGTATATTATTCACGAACAGAAAATGGAATATACGGTTCTCCCGCACAAGGAGCCTCAGGAATACTTAACTTCTCTATTGGCAATAACTTAGAAATGAAAGTAAAAAACACAAAAGATACCATAACAGGCGAAAGAAAAATCATCTTACTTGAAAACTTCACCATAGCCTCAGGTTACGACCTTGCAAAAGATAGTTTGAATTGGCAACCATTAAGACTCACCGCAAGAACAACCCTATTAAACCGACTACAACTCAACTATTCAGCCTCTTACACACCATACGTTTTAGATTCTTTAGGAAGATTAACAAACGAATTATTATTTGACAAAGAAAAAGTCTTATTTAAAAGACAAAACTCACAATGGACACTAAACCTTAGTTGGCAAATAAATCCTAAAAAATCACAAAATCAACACTCAAATCAACCTTCGCAAGCCGATTATTCACCAACCGAACTTATGTATAGTCCATTTGCCAATCCAAATGAGATATTACCCGACTATGTTGATTTCTCAATTCCTTGGAACCTAAGTTTAGGATTAAGTTACTCTCATTTAAGTTCCTATATCGTAAGCATAGCAGGTTATCAAACCAATCAATCTGCCACTTTCACAGCAAGAGGAGACGTAAACCTCACATCAAAATGGAAAATAGGATTTTCATCAGGTTACGACTTCATAAACAAAGATTTCACCTACACCTCAATAGACTTTTATCGCGACCTGCACTGTTGGGAAATGAGAATGAATTGGGTTCCTTTTGGTCCACGTCAAGGTTGGAACTTTTCCATTTCAGTAAAAGCGCCAATGCTTCAAGATTTGAAGTACGAAAAACGTAACGACTTTAGAAACAGAATGGCATATTAAAGAAAACAAAGGCATAATCGCACGTCAAGGAAGTTCAAAAAAAAGGGTGCTGGATTTTAGTCAAAGACTTAGACTAATTTCACCATATCGTGATTCAAAAGTCATCTTGCAAACTTTACATTCATAACCATGTGCTTCTAAACATTGTTTACGAGCCATTGGGTTTCTTTCATACTGATTTACTATTACTTCTTGCAGTCGCAAAGATATAAATCATTAAACACATTATCAAATTAATAAAAATATATTTGTTATTACAAATTATATAACTCACATCGGCAAGTTACAAGCAAGTTAAATTACAAATATATAAACCTAATTAACAACACATTGAAAATTTCCTTAAGTACTTATAGCAAGTTACCAGCAAATTAACTATGCCCATATAGGAATATATTTCATATATCGTGGAGCCGTATTAGGATCTAATGCTCTTATCAATTTTTTTGACTGCACCTCTTTTATTAAACGTGATATACTTCCTGCTGAAGTTTCTGGCACATTAAATCTCTCTCTTAAAGAACTGTTAGTCAAAGCATCTCCTTCTGTAAATTTAACACACGCATGAAGATAAGTTGACCAAATTTTATCTTCCATTGGGATATTTGTAAATTCCAAACGAGAGAATAAGGATACTTTTGTTGATTCTTGGTAAATCTGTATACGAGGTGCAGGAAGTTTCTGTATTTCACAGCTAATAACCATTCTATCCCAACCACGTCCTAATTCTTCACACATATTCAATCTTCGCATGATAGAAGCTAATTTTTCATTGCGAGATTTAGGAGGGTTATCAACTATCCTCATAACATCTACCAATGGAATACCCGAATTTGTAACCTCCACTCTATTATCAAATACTTCAATAAGAGGTCCTGTTCCAGTAATGAAAAAATCTTGGTGAATCAACGAATTAGCAATAGCCTCTCTGACTGCAGGTAATGGAAATGTACTTACTGTCTTTCTTAGCACAGAATTTATATCTTCCTTAGACGGCAATAAATTGCTAACAAATTTTACGGCATTCTCAAAACTTATAGCATATCCTTCGTTTGCAGTATTCTCTTTCAATATAGTTAATCTATTATTGCCCTCATATTGAACAATCCTAATGGCTTTTCTTCCGACACGAGGAAAGTCTGATAATCTTTTTGCAAATAATATTGCTCCAAGATTTGTAATTGCGTACAATCCATTATCTTGTTTTACTGCGAAACCTTCTTCTTGAAGATAGTGAGCATACCTTTCTGGACTTGTTGGTGTAGGAAGATTTAATGATTCAAAATACGCCTCACAATTCAAATGACGAATAACTTCTTCAAATTGCAAATCAATCATAGCATGCGTGTCTTCAAATTGCTCACAACGCAATCTATCCCACAATTGTGTTTGTAAGGAAGGAAATTCCATTAGCTTTTTTGTATAACTACCAACACGAATATATTCTACCTTTTCAAAACTTACAGGAACTCCAATGGCTTTTGATATAATGATAAGTTCTATATGTTTTCCATTTACTTCAACAGATTGAAACTCAAAATCTGCATTCTTAGAGAGCAAATAACGCAACCAATTTTCAAGTTCTTGATTACCTTTCTTTTCTTGTTTCAAACGAATTTTAGTACCTACAATTTCATGGGTCGCATCATCAACTCCCCAAATCATGTAAGCATGAGCTCTATCGGCTATAATTGCACTATTGGCCAATGCGCTTATATCCTCTCCTATCATTTTGGGCTCACAATTGTTATGTTTAAATTCTACCCAGCCTGTTTCATTTGGAAGTTTACAAAGTTCCAATATCAATTTATCTACGTTTTCCATACGACACCTTACCCTATTTCTAAAATAGATTCTTTTATATGCAAAAGTAACAAGAATTTATGATATATCTATACATAAAAATGTAACGACTTTAGAAACAGAATAACATATCTAAGAAATAAAAAAATAAACCTAAGAGAAAATTTATTTTTTCTTAGGTTTATTTTTTTATTTCTTAGAGTTTTTTTACGCTTTCTTATTTGTCTGAAAATGACTTCTCTAAGTCTTCCGAAATATTAATGATAAAATCTCCCATTCTTTCAAGTTCGTTTACTATATCCATATAATAAACGCTTGTTTGATAGTTCTTTTCTCCTGTTTCAATTTCTTCTATTTCTTTATCGCGAAGTTTGTTTCTCAAATCGTTTATGTGGTTTTCGGCATTGTAAGCATTTGAAATATTATCTATGTTTGATTTCTTTGCAAGCGTAAGGTTTTCTATCATACTTTCGTATGCCTTATCCACAAGTTCTATCATCTCTTGCAGTTTCTTTATTGTAGCCTCATCAAATGCTTTTTTATGAGAATTTCTTCTTGAAATAATGCGTCCAATAGAGTGTGCAGAATCTCCAAGCGACTCCAATTCTCCTATTATCTTATACATCGCTTTTATCTTCACAGAGGTTTGTTTGCTAATGCTTTCATTTGAAAGGTTATTCAAAAAGGTCGCTATTTCATATTCTATTCTATCTGAAATTTCTTCATACTTAACTAATTTCTTATTTAGTTCTTCAAATTTATCTACGCTTTTTTCTTCTACTGCTTGTTTAACATATCCTAATCCATTGCGAGAAATTTGTGCGAAATGAATGATTTCATCTAAGGCTTGTTCGCTTGCAAGTTCTGGTGTTGCGAGATAGCCTGCTGAAATGTATTTTAATCTAAATGTTTCTGTTTCTTGGTTCTTTGGAGTCTTTACTATCCAAACCACAGCCTTTTCAATATATTTCACAAACCATATTAAAAGCAAGGTATTTATGGTATTGAACAAGGTATGCAACATAGAAAGTCCATATAATGCTGCTGTACTTGGGTCAGTTACGCCGAGGCTTTCTATTATTCCTTCTACAAGAGAAAGAAATGGCTTAAAGAAAATCAAAGCCCATAACACGCCAAACACATTGAAAAGAGTGTGAGACATTGCTGCACGTTTTGCTTGTGTGTTTCCGACAGAGGCTGCAATATTAGCTGTTATTGTTGTTCCAATGTTTTCTCCTAAAACCATAGCACAAGCCATTTCAAAAGGAATCCAACCCATGCTAAGCATAATCAAAGTAAGAGCCATCGTTGCTGAAGAAGACTGCAACACTAATGTAAGGGCTGTACCAAAAGCCAAGAAGATAAGAACGGAACTAAAACCATAGCTTGACCAAGTCTTTACAAACTCCAAAACTTGTGGTGTTTCGTTCAAGTCAGGCACCGATTCTTTCATAAAAGACAAACCAAGGAATAACAAACAAAAGCCAACAACAATTTCTCCTATGTTTTGTCTTTGGTTTTTCTTTGAGTTAGAAAACAAAAATCCCAACGCCATTAAAGGGATTGCAAGAATAGATATATCGGCTTTAAATCCTAACCAAGAAACCAACCATGCTGTAACAGTTGTTCCTATATTTGCTCCCATTATTACGCCTATTGCTTGCATCAAAGTAAGCAATCCTGCGTTTACAAAGCTAACTACCATTACGGTTGTTGCAGAAGAGGACTGAATTATTGAGGTTATTCCAAGTCCTGTCATTACTCCCTTAAAGGGATTTGAGGTCATAGCCGAAAGAAATCCACGAAGTTTATCGCCAGAAGCCTTTTGAAGCCCTGAACTCATTAAATTCATACCATAAAGGAACATTCCCAATGCTCCAAACAATGTAAATATTTGAAGTATTTCCATAATACTATTTTTTTTAAATGTTAATTAAACACAAATTGATTATCTAAATCCTGTAAACAAAAACAAAATATTATGGATTTGGCTCAAATAACAAGTTTACCAAGACCTATTAGTCTATGAATAGGCTTGATAAAAGAACAGTGTTTGATTAAGGAATTTTTATGAATAAGATTTAAAACATTTGCATTGATAATCTTTCCGTCTTTCAAAAACTCTAAGTTGTTTTTGCTTACAGGGTTTGTTCTTTTCACTAAATTTTGCAAACGAAATGCACTGAAAGAAAAAACTCTGCTATGGAAACAAAACTCAGAATCTGAGCAAGAAAAATCGTAAAATGAGGAAAATAATTCGGAATTTAGACCCTCTGTCGGATTATTTATTGTTTTCAAATCCGACTCGTTGCTATAACTAACAAAGGCTATCGCAACCGAAATAACTATAATGAGATTTCTTATTAAACCTCTCACAAGTATCTATAACCTACTTTCTCAGTTTGCAAATGTAAAGAGAAAATCTCTATTTACAAAACATAAAAATGAAATTTCTTTGATTTTATCCAAAATTTGGACAGAAAAACACCTATTTGTCCAAATTTTGGATAAAGTTTATCTTAACTTTTTCGTGTGATTTAATTAATTGAAAATTTCTTTTCCTTGATTAACAATTCATTAAGCGAGAGCATGGATTATTTTTCTAAAAAATCTATTCTTTGGCACATTTTTTACACATAATATGACACAAACCCCTTAAAATTTATAGCCATGAAATCTGAAAATTTTGAAAATCAATTGGTGGAATCCCAAAAAGTATTAGAAAATTTTGCCTATTCTTTAACTCACGACAATGAAGAGACAAAAGATTTAGTGCAAGATACTTTACTAAAAGCCATTTTAAATAAAAAGGCTTATGAGCAAGATTCTAATCTTAAAGCTTGGCTGTTCACAATTATGAAAAACACCTTCATAAACAATTACAGAAAAACGAAAAAAATACAATCCATAACAACAAGGCAAAACTCAACGCCTTGGATTAACAACATAGCAGGCAATAGCGTATATATAGCCGACCATAACACACAATACTCTCAAATTCTTATGATTTTAGACACCCTACCCGATGAACAAAAACTCCCTTTCCAACTAATGACACAAGGATACAAGTATTCCGAAATCGCAGAAATGTTTAACATTCCTATTGGCACTGTAAAAAGTCGCATATTCCTTGCAAGACAAAAACTAAGCGAACAATTAGGCGACAATTCCCTATAATAAAAATAACAAAGACTGTCTAACGTTTTATCATTAGACAGTCTTTATTAGCTCTTTATGCAAAGCAATTCCTTTGGAAGTTAAAAGATATTTTTGACGTGGGTGTCGGGGTTTATCCGAATAAAGCAAACAAACATAACCTTCTTTAATCGCAGGACTAAGATAAAGATTTAAGAAATTATCTCTACCTTTTAAATTCAAGCCCTCCATCATTTCTTTCACAGACATTTGATTATCATAAAGAAGTTTTATTAGACTGATAATATTGTTATCTTTTGTAAATAACTTATCCTGTACTTGTCCTGTACTTGTCCTGTTTTCTTGCAAATTTGGTTGTTCTTTCCATTCTTCTGTTGGAGAAATATGCAAATAACGATTCCTCAACTCCCATTGCTCGTTAAATAACAGATTTCTAAAAAAGCGTTCTAAATATTTAGGTGTATAGTCAATTCCTTTTACTGCATTGCGATAATTTGCACGCACCAAAGCATTACGAAAATACCAAGAATGCTCAGCGAACATATCATTTTCTACTTTAAATCCTAAATCTCTTAAATAAAGTATAGTAAACACAGCTGTTGTTCGTGTATTCCCTTCTGCAAAAGGATGTATTTGCCATATCTTTGACACAAAATTAGTGATATGATTTATCAACTGTTCTGTTGAAATGCCTTTATAACTAAAACTACGCTCTTGTTCTATATCATAATTCAAAGCTCTAAGCAAGTCTTCCCAATTAAGATAGTGTACAGTATCGTTATCTAATATCCATTCTTTCTTTGTTATATCATAATCACGCACATGTCCCGCATGCTTAAACACTCCTTCAAATATTCTTCTATGCAAAGAAAGATAACCATTTGAAGAAAAGTCTAATGTATTAGAAGAAAGAATTTT
>CALCUN010000040.1 GCA_937906975.1 uncultured Bacteroidales bacterium | reverse complement strand
ACTCATACCGAAATATTTGTTAATAATTAGTCCAACTTTTTGGGGTCAGTTCAAATATTTCTTTGATTTAAAAAATTATTTCTTTACTTTTTTTTGTTTTTTCTTTGCTTTTTTTTCTCTTTTCAAGAATTGTTTGTATCTTTGACAATAAAATATATTTCTAACCAAAAATTCAAAGATATGAAAAGGTTATTTTTTCTTTTGTTGCTTTTGTTTGCAACTCAAATTTCGGCTCAAACAGATTTTTTTGTTATAGGAGATAGCAATACAAGTCAAAGAATAACAACAGCACCTCTTGTTTGTGATAATAAATATTCTTATACCCAAAGTCTATATAAGTCAAATGAACTAATGGATGGTGAAATTACAAGTATAAGTTACTATCATGTTGGTGGGTGGTTTAATTCTGGTGTGGTAAAAGTCTATTTAAAAGAAACAACTCAGTCATCGCTTAGCTCTTTTGTTTCGCTTCAAAATTCTATAGAGGTGTTTTCCGATACGGTTATTTTGAGTAATGGGTGGATAACCTTTGATCTTTATACGCCTTATGAATATTCGGGGAATAATAATTTGGTTATAACGATGGTAAGAGAAGGTTTTACAACTCAAACTAATCACTTCTTTAAAACAAGAAATGCAAACTCATCTACAAGGTTTGCAGCAAATCACACAAGCCCTTACACCACATCTCCTAATCCTAATTACAGTTATACAATTAATGAAGCCCCAATAATAAAGGTTGGAATAATTCCAGATGAAGAACATTGTTATCAGCCATTCAATCTTAGAGTAGATAGTGTTAGCTCAGATTTAGCAATAATTTCTTGGGATAATTTTTGGCAAGAAGGAAGTTTTGTAGGCATTGCTTGTAAAAAAGATACAGAAAGCCAATGGACAATAATACAAGAGGGAGTTTCTGATACAACTTATACAATAACAGGACTTGAATCGCATTCTAATTATCAAATTAAACTATGGACGATTTGTCCTTTTTCGGAAAGTAGCAATCAAATAGTGTCTTTAACAACCCTTATGCACCCTGATGATTGCATAACTTTACCTTATTACAATGATTTTGATAATTTAGAAGATTTATCAAAGTGGGAATTTACTAATTTTGGGGAAAATCAATGGCATGTAGGTCCTTTGGGAAATAATACACGAGATGAACAAGGGCATATAACACAAGGCAATGGTATTTTTATAAGTAATGATGGTGGAGAAACAAATTATTATGATAATACCTCAGCATCTGTTTCTCATTTTTCAACATACATAGAAATATTAGATAGTTTGCATTATGGACTTTCCTTTGATTACAAAGTGGTAGGAGATGTTTTTAACGATTATATGAAAGTGTCCTTAATTCCAGCCAATGCGAATTTGTCAAACAGCGTTCCTTCAAGCATAACCTTAGCACAAGTTATAAATAATACAGGAGTATGGAGGCGATTTACAACAGAGTTATCACAAAGCATTGCTCCGGGTTATTATCAATTAGTTTTTACTTGGGTAAACGATCACTGCGATGGGGAGAATCCTCCAATTGCTATTGATAACTTAGAAATAATTACTACAAATTGCGAAAAAATAAGCGGTACACAAGAAACGATGTTAGATGTTAATGGATGCATATTTATGTCCTTAAATATAATAGATACGCTTAACGAATCTGCTTCATATACCGTTGAATACAGACTACTAAACGAAACACAGTGGTCTTATATGCAAGGAACAAACCCTCTAACTATTCCTTACTTGCCATATTCCTCTGTTGTGCAATATAGAGTCTATGCAAATTGTGATATAGACAATACTTCAATGCCTTCAAATTTCTATTTAACTCAAATACCTTGCGGAATAATAGATTCACTTGCTTATTTAGAAAATTTTGACTACAATCTTTATACCTTAAATAGTATTAGTATTCCTCATTGTTGGCACTCTATAAATCGAGGCAATACCTCTATAAAGTGGTCCTTACAAGATTATACAGGAGTCAATGGCTCAAACGCATTATCCTATAATGGAAATCCAAATGATAATCAAACAGAAATTAGCGATTGGATTATATCGCCTATTTTTGCTCTAAACGGAAATCAACGCATTAACTTTGTTCAAAAACTCTCTTCAAACTCACAATTAACTCATTTTCCAAAAATAGATGTCTATGTTTTGAATACAGATTTGATGGATTACGCCTCAGAAGAAGATACTTCGTATTTTGATTATCTAACAACAATTTACGATTCTAATCTAGAAACAGTTAATTTCAAGACTGCCGAAATATTATTGAATGATTATGTTGGTTCTTATCGCATTGCATTTGTGATAAATGAGCCAAATCCATCATTTGTTATAGATAATTTTAAGATAAGTGATATTCCAGATTGTTTGGAAGTAAACGATGTGCAAATTTATCCTTATTCTTCCGATGCAGTTTTAATATCTTATACAAATAATAATATAACATCAGAGGGTGTTGTGGTGGCTTATGCCGAAGAAATGCCAAATCAAGATTTTGATCCAAATACTGCTCAAACTATTGTAATACCTGCAAATCAAGAATTGCCTTATATATTAAGCGGTTTAGAAAATCAAAAGACATATCTTTTTGCATTAAGGCAAAATTGCGATGGAACTTGGAGCGAAACCGAACGAGTAACTTTACCATACTTATACTCAACTCCATTTTCTTTTGATTTAAACACAGAAGAAACGACTCCACAAATGCAATTTCTCTCTGCACCGACCTCAAACAAATGGATAATAGGACAAAGTTATAATCAGCCACTTTCAAATATTTCTTCGCAAACAGGAAGAGCTCTCTATGTTTCAAATAACAATGGAAATTCAGCTTCTTTTAGTACAGGGTTTGTTCAAGCCTATGCTTATATGAATGTAGATTTTAATTCAGGTGCAGAATATGAATTTTCGTTTGATTGGAAGTGTCAAGGAATTAACCCTAATGCCTATTTTAGAGTTTATCTTGTTCCTTTTGGTTATTCAATGAGCGAAAATTATGCTATAACACCAAGGTTGCATTCTTCAACTCAATGGCAAAGAGAACATATTCTTTTACCTGCTGGAACTTATCAAGGGGCTTATCAGTTAATCTTTTATTGGGAAAGCAATAGTTATTCATCAAATTATATTCTTCCTGCAATAGTAGATAATATTTCTATAAATACACTTGATTGTGCAAGGCTTATTGACTTGGATTTGCAGGTTGCAGACACAGAAAGTGGACTTAATTTAACAATAGACCTTATTGATGAATTTAATACCAATTCTTCTTATATTTTACTCTACAAAAAAGAGAGCGATAGCCTTTATACAGAAATCACAGGGCTTAGTCGTGAATCTTTTCCTTATACAATATCACAAGGATTAGAGTATAATGAAAATTATCAATTGCAAATAGGTGTTGAATGTGAGGGTGAAAGCGAGGCTTTATTTAGTGGAGAAATTTTTTCAATCATAACTCCTTGTGCTATAATAGAAACGCCTTTGGAAATAGACTTTGAAGAAAATATATTAGAAGAACAATATTGTTGGTCAAAGCATAAAGGAAGGTTTTTCACAAATGATTTTACTTATACAACGGCTTTGTCAGATAATTCAGCATGGACAGTTGGTCAAATGCAGACAAATACCGATTATTCAAGCAAGCTAAATATTTTAATCTCAGGTTCAAACATTAAAGATTGGGCAATAAGCCCTTCAATCAATTTGGGAGATGGCTCAATTACTAAACAAGTTATTTTAGACCTTGCTTTAAGAGATTGGTATGGAGAAACTCCTACACAAGTTTATGTTGATGACAAGTTTATCTTTGCAATATCTATGGATAATGGCGTTACTTGGAATCAAAACAATGCTGTGATTTTTGCTGAGCAAGACTCAGATACAGTTCATAATCTTTCTTCGCTGACAAATGAAACAACACCTTATGTAATCAAACTTGTAGATGAAAATAATCAAGCCTTATCGGGTGTAGTTAAGTTTGCTTTTTATGTGGAAAGTACAATAGAGGGAGGATACGACTATTTGTGCATTGATAACTTTACTATCAACAATTGGACTCAGTGTCAGGCTCCACGTTCTATTTCTATTGATTCTTCAAGTCTAAGACATAATGCTGCAACTCTTAAAATCAGAACCATTGATGATAACACTACTTATTTTCAATATGTAGTTGTTGAAGGTCAATGCTCAAATTTCGATACAATTAACCCTTTGATTTGCTCACAACCAAGCCTTGTTTTAGAAAATCTTTCAGCCCAAACTCTATATAGCGTTGCAGTAAGAAGTTTTTGCGGAAACAATATGTATTCTCCTTGGGTTATGACAAGCTTTACTACATTGGCTCAACCACAAGCCTTACCTTTTGAAACAACTTTTAGCGACAATGTACAATGGCAAAGCGTTGTTACGCCTTCTTGTCCAAATGCTTGGTGTATTGGCTCAGCTACCTCAGAGGATTTAAATGGTCAGTCAGCATATATTTCAAAAGATGGAGGAATTTCCTATGGGGCTGAAACAAATTCCACTTCTTTTATTGCATATCTTTACAAAGATTTCTCTTTCGGACAAACAGATAGTAGTTTTGAGTTAATCCTTGATTGGAAAGGCATAGGTAGTGTAATAAATGGCACTATTCTTGGAGGAATCTCTATTTATCTAATGGATATTGCTCCTTTGTCAATAACAACTCTGCCACCTAATCCAATAATTACTCTTTATGGTTCACAAGAATGGCAAAACGAAAGAATTTCTCTTGGACATATAACAGGCGATAAGCGTTTAGTAATAGCAACCTTTGGTTATTACTCTATTGCCGAAAGACAAACTCCTGCGGCTATTGATAATTTAAAATTGATTGTATCTCCTTGTGCAAAAATAGAAAATTTGGAGGCAATATCTCCTTCACCTAATTCTATTTCTCTTTCGTGGGAATCAACAGGAGCCGATAGTTATCTTGTATATTATAGAAATGAAACTTCAACAGAGTATTTAACTCTTACTACAAATACAAATTTCATAACTATTGACAATCTTAATCCACTAACTCGTTATTTGGTTAAGGTTAAAGGAGTGTGTGGAGAGGCAGAGTCAATAATTAGCGATGAGATTTCTATCAATACACTGCAAGATGTTGTGAATTTGCCATATATATGCGATTTTGAACAAGAAGGATCTAATGGTTGGCTCTTAAAGAATGGAACTTGTACAAACAAATGGTGGGTTGGTAGGGCTAATTCATCAACAAATTCAACTCTATTTGTAACTTGCGATAACGGATTAACATCTCAGTTCGATAAAAACAATACTTGCGTTGTGATTGCGGAGAAACAAATTCAATTAGGAGAGAGCGATTCAATTAGAATAAGCTTTGATTTGAAAGTAGGAGGGGTAAGCTTAGGCGATTATTTGAAAGTATTCTTTGTTCCTATTGATACTGTTTTTGAACCTTCGTCTTCTGTTTCTTATTTTGCAAGAGATGATTATCAGCAAGGAGTTATAATAAGCAATAGTACAATTGATACCGAATATACACTTAGTCAAGTTACTCAAACAACGAATATGAGTGTTGTTATACCTAATACGCCAAATGAAATAAGAAAACTTGTATTCGTTTGGGTCAATAGTTTTAGTTTAGGCGACAATCAAGGAGCAATAATAGACAATGTGCAGGTTGAAGAGGTGGAAGAAATAATTCCTTGTATCAGTCCGATAGAAAATTCAGTGATAGCCTCCTCTATAACATCAAATAGTGCAGAGATTTCTTGGATAGGAAATGATGAATTGCACAATGCTTGGAATGTTTATTACAAATCGCAAAACGATACAGCATTTAATTCAATTATTGTTTCGGATAATAGCAATGTTGAATTAACAAATCTTGCCGAAAACACATTATATCAAGTTTTTGTAACAACAAATTGTCAAGAAGAAGAGTCTGTATCAACCGATACGATAAGCTTTCAAACAGAATGTATGATTATTCAAGACTTTCCATACTTTATGGGATTTGAAGGCAGTGATTTTGCTTGTTGGAGTGGAGATGTGGAAAATGATTCTACTTGGGTGATTTTAGATAATAGTTATGCCGATGGATATACCCCTGCTTCCTATGAAGGAAATCAATATGCCTATCACACTCTTTCTACATTTGATTCTTCAATGTTGATTTCACCACGTCTTAACATAGAAAACTTAGAAATACCATATTTGAAATTTAGTTATATCTTGCCTCCACGACTTTCTAATAACGATAGAATAGAAGTCTTGTACAGAGAAAATCAAGAAAGTGAATGGATAAGATTAAGGCTCTACACTTCTTCGCAATCAAATTGGTATCAAGACACAATATCTTTGCCAAATCAATCACAAACATATCAAATTGCATTTAGAAGAATCAACAAAAAAGGACGATGTGCAGGAATAGATGCAGTAAGTATTTACGATGCAGCAGAAATTGATGATGGAGCTTTATTAGATGTTGCAAAGACTAATCAATTAGAGGCAACACTTTATCCAAACCCTGCAAAAAATCAAGTAACCATAAGAGTTGAAAACCTAAACTCTTCTGCAAAAGTTATAATGAACGATACGCAAGGAAGAATCCTTAGAGAAGAAGAAATGAATGCAGGAGAAAAAGAATTAACTCTAAATCTTAAAGACTTAAAAAGTGGAGTTTACTACATAAGAATAGTAACAGACAAAGCCGTAAGCACACAAAAATTGATAGTTGAATAACAAACAATAAACAAATAACCAAAAATAGCGACTTTTTTTCAAAGAGTTGCTCTTTTTTTTCTTTGTTTTAGAAAAATAAATCAAAGAAATAATTTTCTAAATCAAAGAAATATTATCTTTGCATTTGAAGAAATAAAAAAATTGTTATGGAAAACGAAAGAATTGACAAAGTCTTGAATTTTTTACAAGAGAATAGGATAGAGTTTTCTCATTATCTTCACCCTGAGGGTAAGACAATAGAGGAGGCAAAGCGTTGGTGGAAAGATGATGGTAGTGTTCATTGCAAGAATCTCTTTTTCCGCAATCACAAAGGTAATAAGCACTATTTGGTTTGCTTTCATTGCGATTATGAATTGGATATTCACGATTTGGAACAAAGACTTAAAGCAAGACTTATTTCGCAAGGCTTGCCTTCTTGTGGTAAACTATCGTTTGCTTCGCCTGAAAGAATGATGAAATATTTAGGCTTAGAGCCGGGAAGTGTTTCTCCGTTTGGCTTGATTAACGATCAGGAGCATCATGTCTATCTTTTCCTTGATGAAAAGCTTAAATCAGCCGACACTCTTTCATTCCACCCAAATGATTGCAGAGGTACGGTGGTGATAAAACGAGATGAGTTTGAACGCTATCTTGAAATCATAGGAAATGATTACGAATATTTGACCTTGTATTAGGAATGGAAAAATAAAAAAGCCGCATCGATTGATACGGCTTTTGTTTTTTTATGTTTATTGTTTTCTTTATTTTGCGTAGTTTACGGAACGTGTTTCGCGTATTACGGTTACTTTTATCATTCCTGGGAATACCATTTCGCTTTGTATGCGTTTTGATAAGTCCATTGAGATTTGGTTTGCTTCTGCGTCTGATACTTTTTCTGCTGAAACGATAACTCTTAATTCTCTTCCGGCTTGGATTGCGTAAGTCTTAACTACTCCGTTGTAACTCATTGCCATTTCTTCCAATTTGTTTAATCGGTTGATGTAAGCCTCAACAACTTCTCGTCTTGCTCCTGGTCTTGCTCCTGAAATGGCATCACACACTTGTACGATTGGTGCATAAAGGCTTTCCATTTCGATTTCGTCGTGGTGTGCTCCGATAGCGTTGCATACTTCTGGTTTTTCTTTGTATTTTTCTGCAAGCTTCATACCGTGAATTGCGTGTGGAAGTTCTGGTTCGTTATCTGGAACTTTTCCTATGTCGTGAAGTAATCCTGCTCTTTTTGCTATCTTTGGATTTAATCCTAATTCGCTTGCCATTGTTGCACAAAGGTTAGCTACTTCGCGAGAGTGTTGCAATAGATTTTGTCCGTATGAAGAACGATACTTCATCTTTCCTACTATTCTGATTAGTTCAGGGTGTAGGTTCATTATTCCAAGGTCGATGCAAGTACGTTTTCCTGTTTCTATTACTTCTTGTTCGATTTGTTTCTTTGTTTTTGAAACGACTTCTTCTATTCTTGCTGGGTGGATACGTCCATCGGTTACAAGTTTGTGTAGAGATAGTCTTGCGATTTCTCTTCTTACTGGGTCAAAGCATGAAAGTAAGATTGCATCTGGCGAGTCGTCTATGATTACTTCTACGCCTGTTAGGTTTTCAAGCGTACGAATGTTTCTTCCTTCACGTCCTATGATTCTTCCTTTTACTTCTTCGCTTTCTAAGTTAAAGACTGATACTGTGTTTTCAATAGCGTTTTCTGTTGCAGTGCGTTGAATGGATTCTATCACTATTTTTTTGGCTTGTTGATTAGCTGTTAGTTTTGCTTCTTCAACAATATCCATAATTTTGCTCATTGCCTCATCTCTTGCTTCTTCGGTAAGTGTTTCTACAAGTTGAGCTTTTGCTTCTTCTGCTGATAGACCTGCAATTTGTTCTAATTTAGTAACGCTTTCTTTGTAGGTTTTTTCAACTTCTTGTTGTCTTAATTGTAATTTTTCTACTTGTTTGTTAAGGTTTTCTTTTGCTTGAAGAAATTCGTTGCTTTTCTTTTGAAGTTCTTCTACCTTTTGGTTAAGGGTTTGTTCTTTTTGTTTGATTTTGTTTTCGGCTTGCATTACTTTGTTGTTGCGTTCTTGAACTTGTTTTTCGTGCTCGCCTTTTAGTTGCAAGAATTTTTCTTTTGCTTGCAACATCTTTTCTTTTTTTATTATTTCGGCTTTTTCTTCAGCCTCCTTTAATAAATCTAAACTCTTTTTTTCCAAGTTTTTTTTCAAACTTGTGTGAGATAGAAGTATGCCAACTCCTAAACCAACTACTAATCCGATAAGGATATATACAAATACCATAATTATTAGTGTTTATTATTTATAAATATGGCAACTTATTCGGAGAGAGAAGAAATGTTTACGAAAACTATTGCGAAAAAAACCGCATCTTTTCTTTAAAACGGAGCGTGTAAACTCCTAATATGATAAGTTTTGAGTGCCTTTTGTTATCAAACTTCCACCGTCTCGAAAGAGAATCCTAAGGATTGAGGCCTGTTTTATCCAAAATGAGCGTTCTCGTTTAATGTTTTTTCTGTTGAATTTACGTAACTGATTTTATAAGAATCGATGCGGTATATTATTTGTCTAATATCTCTGTAAGATATTTATCCAATTCGGTTAATCTATTTTCTATTTTCTTATTATTTGATTCGTTTGCATTTTGCTGAATCTTTATATAAGAGGTCATATATTGTAAAAGCACCATAGCAAGTAAGTCTTGATTATCTTTATATGAGTACATACTCGCATATTTTTTTAGTGTTTCATTAACTATTTCAGAGGCTTTTTTGAAAATCTCTTTATCCTTGTCCTTGATATTGACTTTATATATTCTATTTGCAATATCTAATTCAATTCTTACGTCCTCTTCCATAGTTTAGTTATTATGATTTTCGCTCGAAATTAGTAATGCCAAACTTTTTTCTACCTTACGCAACAATTCGTCTATTTTCGTTTTAAATTCCTCAGTCTCTTCTCGTTGCTTTGTTTTTTCTTTTGTTTCTAATTTTTCAATTTTGTTAATTAACTCTTGCTTTTCTTCTAACAACTCAATATTAGCCTGTTTTAGTTTAAGGTTTTCATTTTCTAATTTTTGGATTTTATCCACTAAAACAAAAACCTTATTTTCTATTTCATCAATTATTGTTTGCAATTTCTCCATAATGTTAGAAGATTATCAAGTGCAAATATAACTTTATTTTTTTAATAACGCATTATTCTATGGGTAAATTATGTCCCATGCGTTCTTTTTTTGTTTTTAAG
Source organism: uncultured Bacteroidales bacterium (assembly GCA_937906975.1). Taxonomy (GTDB): domain Bacteria; phylum Bacteroidota; class Bacteroidia; order Bacteroidales; family P3; genus Onthomorpha. The sequence continues at coordinate 4,572 of CALCUN010000040.1, read as the reverse complement.
TAGCGTTCGTTGTGCTTTGTAGGCTCTATAATAATAGGCACTGTATCAACAATTTGAATGCCATAGCCTTCAAGTCCGCTTCTCTTTTTAGGATTGTTAGAAATTAAGCGAATTTTAGTTGCGCCCATATCTCTGATTATTTGAGCACCAATTCCGTAATCTCTTTCATCAGCCTTAAATCCTAAAGCAAGGTTTGCATCTACTGTATCCATACCTTGTTCTTGCAAGTGATAAGCTTTAAGTTTGTTTACCAAGCCAATTCCTCTTCCTTCTTGACTCATGTAAACCACCATTCCCTTACCTTCTTTGTCAATCATCTCCATAGCAGTGTGAAGTTGAGCTCCACAATCACATTTACAAGAACCAAAAATATCACCTGTTGCACAAGAAGAGTGAACCCTGCATAAAATAGGCTCGTCCTTATCCCACTCACCTTTTTTCAACACCATGTGTGTATTGTCCTTTCCTTTTTCAGTATAGGCTATCAATTTGAAATCGCCCCATTGAGTAGGAAGAGAAACCTCTTGCTCTCTATTGATAAGAGTTTCGTGTTGAACTCTATAAGCTATTAAATCCTTTATAGTTACTATCTTTATGCCATATTCTTTTGACTTTTTCAATAACTCAGGCATTCTCGCCATAGTACCGTCTTCGTTCATGATTTCGATAAGAGCGGCAGCAGGTTGAAGCCCTGCTAGACGAGCAAGGTCAATTGAAGCCTCAGTGTGTCCTGCACGTTTCAATACACCTTCATCTTGAGCATACAAAGGATTGATGTGTCCTGGACGACCAAAAGTCTCAGGAGTAGAATTAGGGTCAGCCAAAGCCTTAATAGTTTCTGCTCTATCGTGAGTAGAAACTCCTGTTGAACAACCCTCAATCTTATCAACAGTTACAGTGAAAGGAGTTCCAAGAATAGAAGTATTGTCATTAACTTGTTTATCCAATTCTAATTCTTTACAACGTTGCATAGTGATAGGAGCACACAATACGCCACGACCCTCCTTAAGCATAAAATTAACCTTTTCAGGCGTTATTTTTTCAGCGGCGATGATGAAATCTCCTTCATTCTCTCTATCCTCGTCATCAACCACTATTACAAATTTACCTTCTTTGAAATCTGCAATTGCTTCTTCTATTGTATTTAGTTTTATATCCATTAGTTTTGTGTATTATCATTTTTACCAATTTGCAAATATACGTAATTTTCTTTGAAATATGGCTTAAAAATACATTCTTCTTGTAAGTTTTTGTATCTTTGCACTCATAAAGAATAGAATATATGGGATTTTTTCACGTAATAATGCAAGGAATTTTATTTGGCTTTACACTCTCTTTCATGGTAGGGCCAGCCTTTTTTTCGCTCTTGCAAACAAGTATCACTCACGGCTTTAAGGCAGGCGCTAACCTTGCTTTCGGAATTTCTGTTTCGGATATAATTTTGGTGTTTATCTCATGGTTTGGACTATCTTCGCTTTTCGCCTCAGAAAAAGCACAATTAATACTTGGTTTAGTAGGAGGAATAGTAATAATCTTGTTTGGAATTTACAATTTTACAAAAAAACAAGTAGTACAACCCACAAGAGATATTGATAACATTAAAACAAAATTTCACTTCAAATATTTCGCAAAAGGATTTGTCTTTAACGTAGCAAATCCTGGCGTTTGGATTTATTGGCTCTTGCCAATCAGCGTTGCAAGTAGCTATGAAACAAATCTACAAATAGTTTTCTTAGCCTTTATCTTGATAACCGTTTTGTTAATGGATATTGTAAAATGTGCAATAGCCAATGAATTGAAAAACTTTCTTACAATGAAAGTTGTTTTGATGATAAATAGAGTAGTAGGTGTGATTTTAGTTCTCTTTGGACTATACTTAGCCTGCTCACCATTCTTTCCCGAAGTTAGTTTATTAGATATATCTAAATAAGATTATGAAAAGATTAAAAAAAACAACAATCCTCTTTCTTATAGTGAGTTTATTTTTAGGAGTTCCTATGTTTTTTCAATCATGTTCATCAAGTAGCGAGGCCGTTATGGTTGGAGTACCTGAGCAAAACTTAAAGAAAAGTCATAAAATAGGCAGTTATAAGGTTAAGTCAGCAAAGGAAAAGCCTGCGAAAAATAAAAAAGGAAATTAAATCTTAGGATTAGAAAATTTTTTCTTTACATTAGCGGAAGATTGCTAAGAAAAATAAAATTTTCTCTTTGCTTTTTTAAAATAAAGTGCGATAATCCGTTTGTTAAAAATACGTTTGGAGCGTTGAGCGTGTGATTATAGGCAAGGGCTTGGTCTATTGTCTTTTGCGTTATTTCGACCTCTGTGCGTTTACACTCAACTAAAAGGAAGGGTTTTAGATTTTTGTCGTAAACTAATATATCAAAACGTTTCTTTTGCTTGTTTACCTCCAAGGAGCCTTCAACTGCTATGAGTTGTTTTGGATAATAATTCACAAGCAAGTGTATGCAGTGTTGTCTTACCCATTCCTCTGGCGAGAGAGCAACGAATTGCTTTCTGATTATATCAAAAATTTCCTCTCCCGAAGAGGTTTGTCTTATCGAGAGAGGAAATTCAGGAAAATTTAATTTTGGTTTATTCGCCGCCATCTTCACCTCCACCGGCTTCTCCACCAGCTCCGTTGTCTAAGTGCTTTTTAGGTGCTTTCTTCATTGGTTTTCCATCGCCAAATCTATAAGAGAAGTTTAAAGTAAGTGATTGACGATAAGGTCTTCCTCGGCGGAATGAGATGTAATCGTCTGTTATTGTTGTAGAGTTATGTCCTGCTGTACGGAAAATATCGGCATATCTCAAAGAAAGCGTGATTTTCTTGTTTATGTTTTTCTTTATTGCAATGTCAGAGAAGAAACGTGCTGCTCTTTCGCCTTGAATTGTCTTGCTTGCTGCGAAATACATTGCAGAGGTTTGAATAGTCCATTCGTGAGGTAGGTTCATTGTAGAATTTAACTTAGCATCCCAGTTGAAAGAACGTATTTCTTTGTCGTTAATCATAGTTGCGTCAGTGTAGTTTCCAAATAGGTTTGCACTAACGTTTATTTTCCACCATTTTGTTATTTGTTGATCGATGATAAGTTCTAATCCGTAGTTTACACTCTTTTCAATATTTAAGCTTGTTTGTGCAAGTTTTCCTTTATCTACTTCGTCTCCTGCAATATCCAATACCCATTCAAATCCATATTTTATTGCATTTTCTTCTGTCCAAAGGAAATTAAACCAAGATATTCTGTTGTTTGTTTGACGATAATAAGCAGAAGTGAAAATAGTTGTTGAAGGAAGGATTATAGAATAACCCAATTCCACAGCATCTGTATATTCAGGGTCGATGTTTGGATTACCAAAGCGAATGTGTTCAGGGTTTGATAAATCCACGTTCGGCATCATTGTCCACATGTTAGGACGGTTGATTCTTCTTGAATAAGAAAGTTGAGCCGATTGCATATCTGTGATTTGGTAAGAAAGGTGAAGTGTAGGGAAAGGAGAGATGTATTGTTTGTTTATCGAGTCGTTTTCTTTTCCCAACATTTCTTTTCTTCCGTTTAAGCTTGTGATTTCTCCTCTTAATCCTAATTGACCGCTTAGTTTTCCGTAAGAATATCCCACTGTTGCATAAATTGCATTGATGTATTCTTTGTTGTAAAACTCATAACTCATGTCATCGTTTCTAACATCGTTGCCATTTAAGTAATAATCGTAGATAGAATAACGGTTAGAATAGTTTAGATTGTAACCAACTTCCATTTTCAATGTTTCAGAAAAAGGATGAGAGTAGTTGATGTTTACCACAGCTCTTTTATTGTCTGATTCCGATACGTCTCTTTTTTCGTAATTTGGCATAGTCGGATTCCAATAGTCTAATATTTGAGAGCTTTCTCTGTAATGTCTTCCGATATTCCAGTTAGCGTCAATCATCAATTCTTGTTCCGGATTGTCAAATTGTTTAGAAAAGTTTAAAGAAAAGGTATTGAAGTTTCCATTGCTGTTTCCTGTTGTAATTTGGTCTAAACTACGAGCAGAATATAAAGAGGTGTCTGTTCCAAATCTTTGGTCTAAAAGGTTTTCATTCGCAATGATGGCACCATCAGTAGGGTGTCCGTGAACTCTTCCATTGTAAGCAATTGTTAAAGACGTCTTATCGTCAATGTACCAATCGAATCCTATTTTTCCTCCACCGCTTAAATTTGTTGAATTACCTGTTTGTTGGCTTCTCATCCATGCTTCCAAACCGTCTCTTGTGTTGTTGAACAAAAGTTTCATATTGTCGCTTCTTCTACCTCTTTCATTGAAACGTCCGTCCACAGAAGCAGAAAATCCCCACTTCTTTGTAGAGTAGTTAATTCCTGCACTACCATTTGTTCTTGGGAAAAATTTTTCCACAGCACTACCTCCTGTAAGGTTAATGTTACCACTCAATCCCTTGTTTCCCTTTTCCTTTAATTTAATATTGATAATACCACTCATTCCCTCAGGGTCATATTTTGCAGAAGGGTTTGTGATAACTTCAATGTTTGCAATAGTTGAAGCAGGTATTTGAGAAAGAACAGTAGCCAAGTCAT
>CALCUN010000039.1 GCA_937906975.1 uncultured Bacteroidales bacterium | reverse complement strand
TTCTTCTCATCAACCATAAAACATATAATTATTTAATAATCAATGTGCAAAGGTAAATATAATTCGCTAAAATGCAAAATTAAGACACTTTTATTTCGCTAAAATGCAAAATTAAGCCATTTCTAATTCGCTAAAATGCAAAATTAAGGCACTTTTTAGCAAGAAAGAATTTTGAAATCTACAAAAAAAGTTGGTTTTAATTATTATAATAAAATAAAGACCTATCATATTGAAATAAATTGTTGGTTTTACTTTACCTTTTCATTTTACCAAATTTTTTTAATAAGGATAAAATACTAGTACGACCTTATCGTAGTACCATTTTAATCAAGTTAAAATAGTACTACAATTAAGAAAAAATAAAATATAAAAAGATTTCAAAGAAAAAAAGGCTTAAAGACTTTAAAAACATTTCTTTAAATCTTTTTTTCTTTGTTTTTTTTGGTAGTTAATTTTTTTTTTGCCTATTTTTGCAACAATTAAAAAATAATTATTATGATTTTACTCATATCATTTTTAGCTTTATTTTCGTTAGGTGAGGTTTAGGCGTTGGATTTATTTCACTAACGCCGAAGAAAATATTGCTTTTAAATGAATTTATTTTTTATTAAAAACAAATTGTTTGTATTATGAACAAAAATATAATTAGCCTTATATTTATGGCATTGGCTCTACCATTAGTTTTCACATCTTGTGAAGAAAATAATGAAGAAAATTTAATTGATAACGAAAATCAAGTTTCCCAAACAAAGAGTATTGATCTTTATTCTGTTGTTCCTAATTACGGTGATATTCTTTTGCTTAATCATCTTAATAATTTAGACAAATATCCTGATGGATTAGTAATGTATTATGATGAAGAAGGTAAATTGGTTTGCAAAATAAACAAACCTACAAAAGAAGACACAAAGGAACCTGATTTCTACACAACAAATAAGGAAGAATTTCAGAAATGGGCTGATGAAAAAATGAAAGAAGGTTATGTAGTTACGTCTTTGTATGATAAAAAAACAGGGACATATTATGGCTATTTATCATTACCTCCTACTGATATAGTTGGATAACTTCCTTTGTTTAAACTAAACGGAGAAAGCCTAAGAGTAATTCTTAGGCTTTCTTATTTGTAGCTAAATTCAATAATAACTTCTCAAATTTTATTCTCTCCATTGCGGAGATTTTACGGACTTTGTTGAAGTCTGTTTTTTCTAATTCTTCATTTTCTATTTTGGAAATCAGTGTTTTAATTTCTTGGGTTGGAGAAAAATCGTTTTCAACCTTTGGTATCTTATTGTTTCTTATGCAGGCATTTAGGCAAATGTCGCAACCATAAATGTAATTGTTTAGTTTGATATTCTCAGGTATAGATTCCTTGTTTTCAATGGTTTGATAGGAAATACATTTGTTTGAATCAAGTCCTGTTTCTTGGTCATTCAATGCTCCATTTGGGCAAGATTCTATACATTTTCTGCAATTACCACACTGATTCCTAACTTCTTGTGTGTAATCGCTTTGATAATCGCATATAATTTCAGCTAAAAAAACTTTACTTCCCCATTTTGGACTTATGAAACAGGTGTTTTTGCCTATCCAACCTAAGCCTGCTTTCACTGCCCAATGCTTTTCCATTACGGGTGCTGTATCTACACATATTTTTGCATTAAGGTCTGGGTATAAGTCTTTTAATTCTTCTAACAAGGCGTAGAGTTTTTGTTTTATTACTTTGTGATAGTCTTTTCCTTGTGCGTATGAGGCTATTTTTACTTTTGATTCTTCTAACTGATTTTCAGTATTGTAGGATATTACAAAGGAGAAAACTGTTTTTGCTCCTTCTAACAACTCGCAAACATTGAATCGTTGTGAGTGATAGTTGGATAAGTAATCCATATCTGCATTATAACCTTTTGAAATCCAAGCATCAAATATGTTTGAGCAGAGTTGTTCTGCCTTTGCTGCTCCACAGTCGTGAAAGCCTAAGGAAAGTGCTTTTGCTTTTACGATTTCTAAGGGTAAATACTTCATTATCTTTTCAAAACCTTATAACTCAATCCATAGACTGAGGCAAGTTTTCTTGCTTCTTTAATGAAAGAGGGTGCAACTTTATATTTTTTTGCGAGCATTGTTAGTTTCAAATCGTCTATTGAGGATATTATATTGAGTTTTAGGGAGATTTTACCTTTGTTTTTCTTACATAGGGTTTCCATGTCTTTGACAAAGGCTGGTGTTATGTTGCTATAATCTATGGTCATTTCCAATTCTTTGGCGTTTTCTTCCATGTAGTTATTCAACAAGGCTACATCTTTCACGTAAAGGTCGAGTTCTTTTGTGATTGCGTCTTTTGGCCAAGATTTTTCTTTGACTGAAGCGTGGATTATAAGGTATAATCCTTCTTTACAGAAGTTTGAGTATTTTACATAGTTGTTTCCAAAAAATCTAAACGTATATGCTCCTGTTTCGTCTTCGATTGTGAGTGATGAAAACGGATTTCCATTTTTTCCCACTTTGTTTTCTGAAGCAACTACTATTCCTGCTATGCAAATGTCTTTGTCTTTTAGGTCGGAAAGCGTCTTTAAACTTTCTAATTTGGTATCTACAAATGTTCTAACCGTTTCTTCGTATTCGTCTAATGGGTGTCCTGAAATGTAAAAGCCTATCATTTCTTTTTCAAAAGCAAGACTCTCGCTTTGAGACCAACGTTCACATTCTGGAATCTCTACTATATCGTCTATTTTTATTTCTTCCTCATCAAATAACGACACTTGGGCTGACATACTATCGGTTTTGATTTTGTTAGATAGCATTATCATTTTTTCTAATACGGTGTAGTCGTTATCAATGTTAGTAAAATATTGTGCTCTGTGAGTATCAGCAAAGCAATCGAAGCCTCCCGCTTTTATTAACGACTCTAAACAACGGCGATTTATAATTCTGAGATTTACTCTCTTTACAAGGTCAAAAGCAGATGTGTAAGGACCGTTTGCTTCTCGCTCTCTGATGATTTCTTCTGCAGCGGCTAATCCCACACCCTTTATGGCGGCTAATCCAAATAGGATTTCGCCTTTTTTATTCACCATAAAGTTAAGGTCAGATTCGTTTACGTTTGGCCCTAACACTTGAAGGTTAATATTTTGACACTCTTCAATATATTTTGTTATCTTTTTAATATCAGAAAGGTTGTGTGTAAGAACAGAAGACATGTATTCCGCAGGGTAATGTGCTTTTAAATATGCTGTTTGGAAAGCAACGTATGCGTAACATGTAGAGTGGGATTTGTTGAAGGCGTATTCTGCAAATTTTTTCCAGTCTTCCCATATTTTTTTAACCTTTTCTAAGTCTAATCCGTTGTTTTCACATCCGACAATGAACTTTTTCTCCAACTCTTCCATTACCTTGATTTGCTTTTTACCCATTGCCTTTCTTAATTTGTCGGCTTCCCCCGGGGTAAAGTTAGCAAGGGCTTGAGAAAGCAACATGACCTGCTCTTGATACACTGTAATACCATAGGTTTCTGCAAGATACTTTTCCATTATTGGGAATTCATAAACGATTTCCTCTTTTCCATGTTTTCTATTTATGAAGTTGGAAATATATTGCATTGGACCTGGACGATAAAGTGCGTTCATCGCAATCAAGTCTTCAAATCTGTCGGGTTTAAGGTTTTGTAAATGCCCGCTCATTCCGTCAGATTCAAATTGGAATGTGCCAACGGTTAATCCTTTTTGAAATAATTCTAATGCCTTTTGGTCATCTAATGCTATTTTATCGGGTTCTATTACTATGCCATGGCTTTTGTAGATATTCTCACAAGCATCTTTTATGATAGAAAGGTTACTTAGTCCAAGGAAGTCCATCTTTATCATTCCAACGCTTTCAATGAGTTTTCCTTCAAACTGAGTTGCCATCATATCTGAGTCTTTACTGTCAGCAATTGGCACATAATTGGAAATATCATCGGGACCTATGATTACGCCACACGCATGTATTCCTGTACTTCTAATAGAGCCTTCTAATTTTCTTGCAAGAGTAAGAACTTTTTTAATTAATTCTGGTCCGTTTTCTAATTCTTGTTTTAGTTCTGGCGACTCATTGAAGGCTTGGTCTAAGGAAATTCCTGGTCTGTTAGGAACATATTCTGCTAATCTATTGGAATCGGCTAATGGTAGTTCTAAAACTCTGGCTACGTCTTTGATTGACATTTTTGCTGCCATTGTTCCGAAAGTCGTAATTTGAGCAACGTGGTCTGAACCATATTTATCTTGTACGTATTGCAAGGTTTTGGCTCTTCCCTCATCGTCAAAATCCACGTCTATATCGGGTAAGGAAATTCTGTCTGGGTTTAAGAAACGCTCAAAAAGCAATCCGTATTTCAAAGGCTCAATTGCGGTTATCCCTAAGCAGTATGCTACAACGCTTCCTGCAGCTGAGCCTCTCCCCGGCCCAACTATTACGCCTAATTTCTCTCTTGAATAATTTATAAAGTCTTGTACAATTAGGAAATAACCAGGAAATCCCATCCATTCTATGGTTCCTAATTCGCTTTCTATTCTTTTAAGTACTGTTTCGTCAAGATTGTCTCCGTAACGCTTTTTTGCTCCTTCTAAGGTAAGGTGTCGAAGATATGCTGCATCGAATTTGGTACGGATTATTTTCTCATATCCTCCTTTTTCTTTGAGTAGTTTTTCTGTTATTTCATTTTTTTTCTCAGGGGCTTTGTCTTCCTCTGATGTTTTGGGACTATTTATAAAGTCAGTATAGAGTTTTTCTGATATTTCTTCTTTTGGGAACTTTTTATAGTACTCCTCTATTGTGCCAAAAGAGGAAGGAATATCAAATACGGGAAGTATTGGTCCTCTTTCTAATTCATAGACTTCTATTTTATCAACTATTTCTTGTGTGTTATAGATTGCCTCTGGTGTGTCTGGAAATGCTTCTAACATTTCGTCCATTGATTTTAAATACTCATTACCTGTATATGACATTTTACTGTTGTCATATTCTGATAAGGTCTTTCCTGTATTTAAACAAATCAAAATCGTATGTGCTTCAAAGTCATCTTTATTTACAAAGTGAACATCGTTTGTTGCTATTATCTTTATGTCAAATTTTTTGGCAATTCTTATTAGTTCTTTATTGACTTGGTGTTGTAGGTCTATGCCATGGTTTTGTAGTTCTATGTAATAGTCATCTTTAAAGACTTCTTTGTATTCTAAGGCTGTTCTTTCTGCTCCTTCTATGTCGTTATTTTCTATCAGTTTAGGCAAAATTCCTCCTAAACAGGCTGAACAACATATCAATCCTTCGGAATATTGAAATAATAGTTCTTTATCTATTCTTGAGGTACGGTATTTGGCTTCTTTGGCAAAGGCTAAGGAGTCTAATTTTACTAAATTTTGATAGCCTTTCGCATTTTTTGCAAGCAATATAAGGTGATGTCCACTGAAATTTTTACCATCTTTTATAAATCTGCTTTGTGGAGAAACGTACATTTCACATCCTAAAATTGGTTTTACGCCTTTTTTCTTGCAAGCATTGTGAAATTCCAATACTCCAAACATATTGCCATGGTCTGTTATAGCAACTGCTTCTTGTCCTAATTCTTTGGCTCTGTCAAGTAGCTTATTTATATTACAAGCTCCGTCTAATATGGAATATTGTGTGTGTACGTGAAGATGGGTAAAATTATTCATAATATATTGTCTAATTATTTTGTTCGTATTTAAGTTTCCAACGTCTGTGGCTCCACAACCAATATTGTGGTGCTTCTTTTATGAGTTCTTCTAATATGCTTGCGGATTTTTCTACTATAAATCCGTATTCTGTTTCTTGTGGAGAGGTTGTTACTTCTTCTATTTCAAATTCGTAATAGCCTCTTTTTACTTTTCTTACTTTGTAAAAAAATACAGGATAATCGTATTTCTTTGCAAAATACTCGCATCCGTAAATAAATGCTGTCTTTTGGTTAAGGAAATCTATCCAATAGCATTTGTTTCTGTCGTTTGGACTTTGGTCTGACAAAAGCATATAGGCACAAGTCTTTGTATTGTGGTAGTTATCAAAGACTTTGCGAGAGTTATCTGCGTAACAAACTTCTGTAGCGTATCTTGTGCGTTTTTTGTGCATAAGTTCTTCAAAGGTTTTGTTACTCATTCTTTTGCCAACTCCTATTCCATGAAAATCAAACTGCATTCCAAGACTTGCAACCATAAATTCCCAGTTGTTATAGTGTGCAGAAACTAATATAATGCTTTTGTTTTGTTTGTAGTAGTCAGATATTATTTCTGGATTTAGGCATTTGTATCTTTTCATTAGGTTTTTCTTGGAAATTGTTAGCATCTTCACTGCCTCCAAGAAAAGGTCTGCTAAATGGGAATAAAACTTGCTCGCTATTTCTCTCAATTCTGCGGATGTTTTGTCGGGAAAGGATTTTGAGAGGTTATTCATAACTACTTTCTTCCTGTAACCCAGAAGGTTATAAAGTAGAAATTTTACAATATCTGCCAAGAAATGTAGAAACCTCATCGGTAAAAGCGATAAGGGAATGAGGAATCCGTAAAATAATATGTAGTTAAGAATTGCTTTCATTTTACAACCATTTTCTAAAACAAAGATACGAAAAAATATTTCTTAGAAAAAATAAATTTTTTCTTTGATTTATTTTTTTCTTTCTTTGCTTTATTTTTTTCTTTCTTTGAAAAAGCCTTTTGAGCTTTGACAAAAACAGATGGCATTGCAGCAAAAAGCAATGCTGCAAAGAAAATGGCTCAATCTATCGCAGACGCATTAGAATCAGCAGCAAAAAACAAAACATCAGTTGATAACGCTATCGACATGGTAAAAACAACCGCCGCAGCGTTAGGCTTCTCACAAGCTCTGCGCGTAAGCGTATACGAGTTCCTTACCAATTACAAATCCAACGGCAAGCTACAAAACCAGCGCAACTACCAGCGCGCTGCAACATTATTCCTGGAGTTTTTAGGCGACGCCAAAATGCAGCCAATGGAACAAATAAAAGCGTCCCAATGTGAAGACTTTTTCAAAAAGCAATGCGAGCGCGTCTCTTACGGAACAGCTCGCCATTACATCTGCATGCTTCGCGCCGCTTTTAACTCAGCCTTGCGAGATGATATTATTCGCAAAAATCCTTTCTCATACATACGCATTCGAGCCTTAGAAATTGAAAGGCACAGAACAGAC
>CALCUN010000038.1 GCA_937906975.1 uncultured Bacteroidales bacterium | reverse complement strand
GCAAGTAATCCTGCAGCTCCTGCTCCTATGACAATGACGTCATATTTATTTCTTTTGTTCATATCCAAAGTTTTGTAGTTCTCTTTCGCTATTTCTCCAGTCTTTCTTTACTTTAACAAATAGTTCTAAGAAACATTTTTTAGATGTAAACTCTTCAATGTCTTTTCTGGCTTCTATTCCTATCTTTTTGATTTGTTCGCCTCCGTGTCCTATGATTATTCTTTTTTGGCTTTCTCTTTCTGTGAAAATGACTGCTCTAATTCTATTTAGGTTTTCTCCTTCAAGATATTCCTCTACCATTACTTCTGTTGAGTAAGGGATTTCTTTTTCGTAACGAAGAAGGATTTTCTCTCTAATGATTTCGCTAACTAAAAAACGCATGCTTTTGTCCGTTAGCATATCTTTGTCGTAGTAAGCAGGAGAGTCTGGAAGGTTTTCTTTAACAAGTTCCATTACTCTTTCTACTCCTATTTTGTGTAATGCTGAACAAGGAATAACTTTTGCTCTTGGTATTTCTGCTTCCCAATAGTTTATTATTTCTGTTACTTTTTCTTGTGTTGCGTTATCTACTTTATTGATTACAACAATGGTTGGTGTTTTGCTTTGTTTGATTTTATTTAATATGTCGCTATTTTTTAATGTTTCACCTAAGTCTGTTACCAATAAGTAAACGTCTGCATCTGTTAATGCTCCTTCTACTTGTTGTAACATACATTGTTGTAGTTTGTAATGTGGATTTAAAATACCTGGAGTGTCAGAAAATACTATTTGAAAATCATCTCCGCTTACAACTCCTAATATTCTGTGACGAGTTGTTTGGCTTTTTCTTGTGATGATACTTATTTTTTCTCCTACTAAGGCATTCATCAAAGTGGATTTTCCTACGTTTGGATTGCCTATTATATTTACAAAACCTGCTTTATGACTCATTGCTATTTGTTTTAAATTATGCCTTCTGTTATTAAATCGTGAATGTGTATTATTCCAAGATACTTATTGTCTGTATCTGTAACTATTAATTGTGTTATATGATGTTGTTGCATTATTGTAAATGCTTCAACTGCAAACGCATCTGCTGTAATTGTTTTTGGATTTTTTGTCATTATTTGTTCTGCTGTTTGCGATTTTGTGTCAATAACACTTATGTTGTTTAGCATTCTTCTTAAATCACCATCTGTTATTATTCCTAATATATTATCATTTTCGCTAACAACTGTGCAACCTAAACGCTTACTTGTTATTTCCATTAAGGTTTCTGTAAGAGGAGTGTTTGCAGAAACATTAGGTTTTTCGTTTTTAACGTATAAGTCACTTACTTTTAAATATAAGCGTTTGCCTAAACTTCCTCCTGGATGGTATTTTGCAAAGTCTTCTGCTGTGAAATTTCTGCAATGAAGCAAAGCAACAGCAAGAGCATCTCCCATTACAAGTTGAGCAGTTGTGCTTGAGGTTGGCGCTAAATTGTTAGGACATGCTTCTTTATCAACTGTGCAATTCAAAATATAGTCAGCAGATTTTGCTAAATAAGAATCTGTACTGCCAACCATAGCTATCAATTTATTACCTCTTGCTTTAACAAGTGGAGTAAGTACTTTTATTTCTGGTGTATTTCCACTTTTAGAAATACATATTACTATATCGTCTGCTTGAATAATTCCTAAATCTCCATGTATAGCTTCTGCTGCGTGCATAAATATAGAAGGGGTTCCTGTTGAATTAAGAGTGGCAACAATTTTATTTCCAATTATTGCACTTTTACCTATTCCGGTTATAACAACTCTTCCCTTGCTATTAAAGATTTCTTTAACTGCACAAACAAAATCATTATCAATGTAATCTAATAATTTTTCTATACACTTACTTTCTTTTTGGATAGTGTCTTTTGCTATCTCTAAAATTTCAAAATCACTTTTCACAATTTTATTTTTTTTAAAACATTTGTTCAATAAAAAAAAAGGTAGTACCTTTACATATTCAAAAGCACGTTATAAAACGATTGAATTTGACAGCAAAAATACACATTATTATTGAATAATACTCGATATATGGAGAGTTGTGAAAGTAATGAAATGCAAAAAAAGATAAATTCGGCATTAAAAGATTTGTTCGGATTTGATAAATTTAAGGGAAATCAACAACAAATTATAGAAAAATTGTTGGAAGGAAATGATGTGTTTGTCATAAAGCCAACAGGTGGTGGCAAGAGCCTTTGTTATCAATTACCAGCTTTAATATCTGAGGGAACTGCTATAGTAATTTCTCCTTTGATTTCTTTGATGAAAAATCAAGTAGATTTCCTTAAAAGTATGAGTCAAGATAATTCTGTTGCTCATTTTCTTAATTCTACTCTAAATAGACAAGAAATTCAACAAGTAAAAGATGATTTGCTTTCAGGTAAAACAAAACTATTGTATGTTGCTCCAGAATCTTTGACAAAACAAGAAAACATTGATTTACTAAAAACAATAAAAATAAGCTTCTATGCTATAGATGAAGCTCACTGTATAAGTGAATGGGGACATGATTTTCGTCCAGAGTATAGAAGAATACGTCCTATTATAGATACTATATCGGCAAATGTGCCTTTGATTGCTTTGACAGCAACTGCTACTCCTAAAGTGCAACAAGATATTTTGAAAACTTTAGAAATGAATGAAGCGAAGATATTTATTAGTAGCTTCAATAGAACTAATCTTTACTATGAAATCAGACTTAAACCAAAAGATGAGAAACTTTTGAATAAAGAAATCATAAAGTTTATCAATCAAAATAGAGGAAAGAGTGGTATTATATATTGTTTAAGCAGAAAGAAAGTTGAAGAACTTGCTGAACTGCTGAATGTAAACGGGATCAAGGCCCGCCCATACCATGCCGGTCTTGATGCTGCAACAAGATCCACCAACCAGGACCTTTTCCTTATGGAAGAGGTGGATGTGATTGTTGCCACCATTGCATTTGGAATGGGTATTGACAAACCTGATGTAAGGTTTGTAATACACTACAACATACCTAAGAGTCTTGAGGGATATTATCAGGAAACCGGTCGTGCCGGCAGAGACGGCCAGGAAGGCCAGTGCATCACATTCTATAGTTACAAGGATATCCAGAAACTGGAGAAGTTCATGCAGGGCAAGCCTATTGCAGAGCAGGAAATCGGCAAGCAGCTCCTTATGGAGACCGTTGCCTATGCCGAATCCAACTCATGCCGCAGAAAATTGCTGCTCAACTATTTCGGTGAAGCATATACTACCGAGAACTGCGGAGCATGCGACAACTGCCTGCACCCTAAGAAGCAGTTTGACGGCCGTGAGGAAATGTCTATGGTGATCGAGCTTATC
>CALCUN010000037.1 GCA_937906975.1 uncultured Bacteroidales bacterium | reverse complement strand
AATAATCACCTTAGGTTTTGTTTTACTCGGCCTGCAACTTCATAGTCAAACACTTGAAGAATGTCATAGGCTTGCAAAGGAAAACTATCCCGAAATAAAACGTTATGAATTGATTGACAAGAGCGAGCAATATAATATTAAGAATGCTCTTATGGCATGGGCGCCTCAAATCAATATTTCAGGACAAGCAACCTATCAATCGGCAACCCCTACTTACCCCGAAGTCTTTGATGCTTTTCTTGCTTTGAGTGGAATTGATATGCTTGGGATTGACAAGTTTCAATACAAAGCCGCAATAGATGTAAATCAAACTATTTGGGACGGAGGCTACTCAAAGGCAAATCTTGATATAGCAAAGGCAGATGCAAAGGCAGAAAGAAAACAAAATGAAATAGCCTTATACGATTTACAATCAAGGGTTAATGATATATACTTTGGAGTATTACTTTTAGAAGAAAGAAAGGCACAAACAGAAAACTTGATTGAGATTTTGGAAAGCAACCTTAATCGTATGAGGGTTTATCAAAGAAACGATATTGCAATGCAATCCGATGTTGATGCCATAGAAGTAGAGCTTTTGAGTGCGAAACAAAATCTTGCACAAATCACCTCCTCTCTTAAATCGTTTAGACAAATGCTTGAAATCTTTATAGGACAAAAGCTAAAAGACGAAAAACTACAACGTCCTGCAATGATACAAATTGCAAATCAAACATCAAATCGTGCAGAGCTTCAACTCTTTGACCTTCAAAAAGAAAAGTTATCTTCTCAACGAAAAGTCATAAATTCTTCCTTAATGCCACACTTTTCATTGTTTGGACAAGTTTATTATGGCTATCCAGGGCTTGATATGTTTAAATCAATGATAGAAAATTCGCCCGATTTAAACGCAATTGCAGGCATTAGAATGAGTTGGAACTTAGGAGGATTTTACACAAGGAAAAACTCTCTCAACAAAATCTCCATAGCGGAAAGGCAAATTGAAATTCAAAAAGATGTTTTCCTTTTTAACACCTCGTTACAACTTTCTCAAAACAATTCGGAAATAGAACGCTTAAAGCAAGCCTTAGAAGATGATGAGAAAATTATAGACTTGCGCCGTTCAATACGCATTGCGGCGGAGTCAAAAATGGAAAACGGATTGATAGATGCAACGGAGCTTTTACAAAAGATTAACGAGGAATCAATAAGCCTTATCAATCGTAGCCAACACGAAATAGAATTATTACAAAACATTTATAAAATTAAACAAACCCTTAATCAATAAGAATTATGAAAAAGATTATTTATATCATTGCAGGATTATGCTTGATTTCTTGCAACAAAACTAATAAATTTGACGCACAAGGCACATTTGAGGCAAGAGAAATAACGATTTCTTCTGAGGCAAATGGTAAAATCCTTAGCTTTCCTATTGAAGAAGGCATGGAAATAAAAGCCGATGAAACACTTGGACAAATAGATACTATACAATTGCATTTTCAACGCAAACAACTCTCTGCACAACTCTCTGCTTTGCTCGCCTCACGCCCCGATACTCAAAAGCAAGTAGCCTCTTTACAAGAGCAAATCGCAAAACAAAAAAGCGAACTTAAAAGAGTAGAAAACATGTTGAAAGACAATGCAGCAACAAAAAAGCAATATGATGACATTGAGGCTCAAATAAAAATTTTAGAAACTCAACTCTCTGCAACGCTTTCAACACTTAACAAAAACACAACCTCAATCAACGAAAATGCTCTTGCACTTGAAGCACAAATATCATCATTAGAGGATAGGATTTCAAAATGCAAAATCACCTCTCCAATCAACGGAACAATACTTGTAAAGTATGCACAAGAGGGAGAAACGACAGTAAGTGGCAAACCACTTTTAAAGGTTGCCGACCTTGAAAATATTTATCTAAGAGCTTATTTTACAAGCGAGCAACTACCAAAGATTAAAGTAGGAAACAAAGTAAAAGTAATTGCAGACTTTGGAGCAGAAGAGCGATATGAATATGAGGGAAAAATAACTTGGATTTCATCTCAATCGGAGTTTACTCCAAAAAGCATACAAACCGCAAATTCAAGAGCAAACCTTGTTTACGGAGTGAAAATTGCAGTTAAAAACGATGGACGCTTAAAATTAGGACTTTCAGGCGAAGTAATTTTGTAAGATGAATGCAATAGAGATTGAAAACATTTCAAAACAATTTGGCAAGGTTAAAGCCTTGGACGATGTTTGCTTAGAGGTAAAAGAGGGAGAATGCTTTGGGCTAATAGGACCTGACGGAGCGGGAAAAACAACTCTTTTTAGAATACTTACAACCCTTCTTTCGCCCGATAATGGAAAAGCAAGCGTTAATGGTTTTGATGTAAAGAGGGATTATTTAGAGATAAGGAAATGCGTAGGTTATATGCCTGGTAGGTTTTCTCTTTATCAAGATTTGTCGGTTGAGGAAAATCTTGAATTTTTTGCAGCACTTTTCAATACCAAAATCAAGGATTCTTATAGCCTTATTGAACCTATTTACAAGCAAATCGAACCTTTCAAAACTCGCCGTGCAGGAAAGCTATCGGGAGGTATGAAACAAAAACTCGCACTCTGTTGCGCGCTTATTCATTACCCAAAAGTGCTTTTTCTTGACGAGCCAACAACGGGTGTTGATGCGGTTTCGAGAAGTGAATTTTGGGATATGCTTGCGGGACTTAAAGCAAAAGGAATTACAATACTTGTTTCAACGCCTTATATGGACGAAGCATCAAGGTGTGAGCGTATTGCACTTTGCAATGAAGGGAAAATCTTAACTACAAATACACCTAAAAATATAGTAGATGGCTATAATGATGAATTATATGCAATAAGCGCCGATAATATGTTTGAATTGCTTTCTTTGTCGCGAAAAGTCAAAGGCGTAAAAGAATGTTATCCTTTTGGAGAAAGCCATCATCTTGTTGTAGAAAAGGATTTTGACAAAGAGTATTTCGCAAATGAGCTTAACCAAATAAAGAATCTACAAATCAAAAAAGCCTCTCCGAGTATTGAGGATATGTTTATAAAACTTATGAAGCGATGAAAGATATTGTAATTTCGGTAAAAGAAATAAGCAAGGTGTTTGGTGATTTTACGGCTGTGGATAAAATCAGCTTTGAGGTAAGAAAGGGAGAAATATTTGGCTTTCTTGGTGCAAACGGTGCGGGAAAAACAACGGCTATGAGAATGCTTTGTGGACTTAGTTTCCCAACACACGGAAGTGGAACTGTTGCTGGATTTGACATAAGAAAGCAAAGCGAGGAAATAAAGCGAAACATAGGATATATGAGCCAAAAGTTTTCGCTTTATAACAACCTTACCGTTTGGGAAAACATAAGATTATTTGCGGGAATCTATGGTCTAAGCAAGCAAGAGACAAAACAAAGAGCAGAAAACATATTTAAGCAACTTGATTTTGAGAAAGAAAGAAACACACTTGTAGCCTCACTCCCACTTGGTTGGAAACAAAAACTTTCATTCTCCATTGCAACAATACATAAACCCGAAATAGTATTTCTTGACGAGCCAACAGGAGGCGTGGACCCGATAACAAGACGACAATTTTGGGAAATGATTTATCAAGCCTCCAACGAGGGAACTACAATCTTTGTTACAACTCACTATATGGACGAGGCAGAATATTGTTCTCGCGTTTCCATTATGGTAGATGGGCAGATAAGAGCATTAGATACGCCAGCGAATTTGAAGAAACTTTACAATGCCGAATCTATGGACGAGGTTTTTAGACACCTTGCAAGAGAGGCAAAAAGAGGAGAATAAAACAATGAAGACAAACTTTTTATCATTTGTAAAAAAAGAAGCTTTACATATCCTACGCGATAAAAGGACAATGATGATTGTGCTTTTAATTCCTATTGTCCTTATGATACTTTTTGGATTTGCAATATCTACCGAATTAAACAACCTAAACGTTGCGGTATCTGTTCAAAAACATACGGAGGATATTAGAGGGAAAATAGAAAAGCTTTCAGCTAATCCTTATTTTACCTTTGTGGGCTATGTCAATCAAAAAGATGCGGAAACAATGCTTCGTAGCTCAAAGGCTGATGCGGTAGTTGTTTTTGACAATGAGGGAAAGATGCAATTTCTTTTTGACGCCTCAAACACCAATACCGCTATGTCAGGAAGCATTTACTTGCAAAGCGTAATGAGCGATGAGAATTTTTCTAATCAAGAACTATTTAATCTACATTTGCTTTACAACCCTCAAATGAAGTCGGCTTATAATTTCGTACCTGGCATAATGGGATTGATATTTATTTTGATTTGTGCAATGATGACCTCGGTTGCAATCGTAAGAGAAAAAGAAAGCGGAACAATGGAAGTATTACTTGTCTCGCCTGTAAGACCCATTAAAATCATTCTTGCAAAAATGATTCCATACTTTGTAATCTCTTGCATAAACCTTACAACTATTCTATTGGTTTCAAGATTTTTACTTGATGTTCCTTTAAGTGGTAGTTTATTTAGCATTATTTTCATTTCACTAATCTATCTTGTACTTTCTTTATCCTTAGGATTGCTTGTTTCCACCATATCTTCCTCACAAGTAATGGCACTTTTAATCTCTGCAATGGTGATGATGATGCCTATTCTTATGCTTTCGGGAATGATATTCCCTATTGAAAATCTACCAAGCGTGCTACAACCTGTGCCATACATAGTACCCGCAAAATGGTATATTGAGGCGATAAGAAAACTAATGATTATGGGATTGCCAATCACGGCCGTAACAAAAGAAATACTTATACTAATTCTTATGAGCGTTGTCTTAGTATTTGTTTCTTTAAAGAAATTTAATGACAAACTTGATTAAAACACAATGAAACAATTATTCATACTTTTACAAAAGGAGTTTATACAAATAAAACGCGACCCTTTCATATCGAAACTAATTATAATGTTCCCTATTTTAGTAATGCTTGTTATGCCTTGGGTTACTACAATGGACATTAGAAACGTTTGCGTTACCATTGTAGATAAAGACAACTCCTCCCTTTCTCGTAGAATGACAAGTGATATAAAAGCATCGGAATACTTCACACTCACCCCTTCTGCCTCCTCATACAACGAAGCAAAAGCAATGTTGGAGGATTTGAAAACGGATATTATTCTATGTATTCCCGAAAACTTTGAACGCAACCTAACAAACTCCACACCCGAAAAGATAAATATATCAGCCAATGCAGTAAATGCAACAAAAGGCTCTTTGGGTAGTCAATACCTTGTTCAAACAATTATGAGCTCTATCTCAAAACAAAATCAAGAAAAAGGCCTATCCACACCCTTGGAACTTGTTACAATAAAGAATTACTATAACGAAACACTTAATTACAAATACTTAATGATACCAGCCTTGATGATAATTTTGCTAATTGTGATTTGTGGATTCCTTTCCGCCGTAAACATAGTTATAGAAAAAGAAAACGGAACAATAGAACAAATAAACGTAAGTCCAATCAACCGCTTTACATTTATTCTTGCTAAGCTAATACCATTTTGGATAATAGGATTGTTTGTTATCTCCATAGCGATGCTTATCACTTGGCTTGTTTATGGACTCGCACCCGTAGGTTCAATAGGCTATATCTATCTTGCATCAATTTTATTCATACTTGTATTCTCGGGATTTGGCGTAACAATAGCCAATAAATCGGATAACATTCAACAAACTATGTTTGTAATGTTTTTCTTTCTTTTAACCTTTATGCTACTTAGCGGACTGCTCACCCCTATTTCCTCAATGCCAAAATGGGCTCAATACGCCACAATCATTCTTCCCCCAAGATATTTTATTGATATAATGCGTGGAGTGTATCTAAAAGGAAGTGGCTTTATGGATTTATGGTATAACTTTCTTGCCTTAGGGATTTTTGCAGTGGCATTCAACCTTTTAGCCGCCAAAACATACAAAAAACAAGGCTAAGAAAAACACCCTCAAAAAAAAGCTAAGAAAGAATTTTCTAAAGCTAAGAAAGAAAAAAATAAAGCTAAGAAAAAATTTACTAAAGCAAAGAAAAATTTTAGCGAAATAAAGAATTAACAGATAAACATTATTAAAAATAAATATGATTTTTGAATTAAAAGAAAAAAATCGTTCCACTTATATAGTGGATATTTAAAAATAAATCTTATCTTTGCAATATGAATTGCAGAGTGTAAGAATGGAAATAAACTTTGAAAAGGAGTATCTTCGACAATTATACGAAACGGGTAAGACGACAAATAAGAAATATCGTTTTCAACCACAAATAGTATCACGATACCAAATGCGTATCAAGACACTTGAACAAGCTGATTGTATAGAAGATTTATTTAGATTTCGTTCTCTTAATTACGAGGTTTTGAAAGGAGATAAAGCAGGGATTTCTTCAATAAGAGTAAACGATCAATATAGAATAGAATTTACTGTAAAACAAATTTCAAGCGAAACGGTTGTTACTATATGCAATATTTTAGAATTGTCAAATCATTATAAATAAACGAGGAAAATGGGAAAATATACTTGCCAACGTCCTATTCACCCGGGCGAAATATTAAAGGAGGAAATAGAGTATCGCAACATAAAGCAAACAAAACTTGCTGAGCAAATGGGTATTTCTTATAAAATACTTAATGACATATTGAATTGTCGCCGCACAATCACTACCCAAACTGCAATGTTATTTGAAGCTGCTTTGGATATAAACGCTGGTTTGCTTATGCGAATACAATTTGACTACAATATGCAAATTGCAAAACAAGACATATCGTTTGTTCGCAAGCTTGAAAGCATACGAAAGGTTGCTGCGATACTTTAATAAATTCTTTTATTTTGCTCTTTGGAGAATTTGTCTTGTTTTTTCTGGGGTTACAATGCCTCTTTCGCCTACGCACCAACCTCTATCGGTAAAGCGTTTAACAATTTCTTCTATTACATCGTCTCCTATTTCGTATTCGCTTAGGCGTGTTTTCTTTCCTATGCTACGGAAAAAGTTTTCTGTTTTTTCTATTGCTAAGTCTATGGCTTGGTTTTCGTCTTCAAGGTTTATGTTCCATACTCTTTTAGCATATTGCAACAACTTGCCTTTTTTCTCTTCTCTCATTACGTCCATAAGTGCTGGGTGTACGATTGCAAGGGTTTCTCCGTGGTCTAAACCGCATAGTGCTGTTAGTTCGTGTCCTATCATGTGGGTTGCCCAATCTTCTTCTACGCCCATTGCGATAAATCCATTTAATCCCATTGTGGCAGTAAGCATAAAGTTTGCACAAGAGTTATATGAAGGGTTTTCACTCATAAGTTCCTCTGCTTCTTCTATCAAAGTAAGCAATAGACTCTCAGCCCAACGGTCCATTACTTTTGTGTCTAAACATGTTGTTAAATATTGTTCCAAAGTATGTGCATAAATATCTACTATTCCGTTTGAGATTTGTTTTTTAGGTAAAGAAAGCACTACATTAGGGTCAAGAATTGAGAAAACAGGATAGCCTTGTGGATTGTGGAAAGCAAGTTTTTCTGCTCTATCTCGGCGTGATATTACTGCTCCGTTGTTCATTTCCGATGCGGTTGCAGGCAAGGTTAATACGCTTGCGAAGGCGATTGGCTCTGGTAAGCGTCCTGCTTTTTTCAATAGTATATCCCATGCGTCTTCTCCTTCAAAGCGTGCGGCGGTTGCAATGAATTTTGTTCCATCTATTATGGAGCCTCCTCCTACTGCTAATATGAAGTCAATATTTTCTTTTTTGCAAATCTCAACTGCTTTCATCAATGTGTTGTAATCGGGATTGGCTTCTATTCCTCCAAATTCTATGATTTGATAACCTTGTAAGGCATTCATTACTTGGTCATAGACTCCGTTTTTCTTTATGGAGCCACCTCCGTATGTTAAAAGTATTTTACGGCTTTTATCTATTTCTTTGCTAAGTTTAGCAATTTGTCCTTGTCCAAAAAGAATCTTTGTTGGGTTTTTAAATTCAAAATTATTCATTGATGTATTCGTTTAGGTTATTTAATATTATATCTATTCTAATGTCAAAGCTTTCTCTTGTAGCGTATGCAACGTGTGGTAAAAGTACTGCATTCTTTGCTGAAAGTAAAGGGTGGTTTTCTGCAAGTGGTGGTTCTTTTTCGTAAACGTCTATTCCTGCTCCTGATATGCGGTTTTCGTTCAAGGCGTTTGCTAATGCAAGATTGTCTATCACTGCTCCTCTTGCTGTGTTTATTAGTATTGCACTTGGTTTGCAAAGGTCAATGATTTCTTTGCTAATAAGGTTTTGTGTGTCTTTTGTCAGTGGGGTGTGAAGTGAAATAATATCTGCTTGTTTTACTGTTTCCTCTAATGAAAGGTATTCTATTCCCATTGCTTTTGCTTCTTGTCTTTGTGTGCGTGAGTAGGCTATTAGTTTGCAACCAAAGGCTTGAAGGATTTTTGCTGTTGCAAGGCCTATTGCTCCTGTGCCTATGATTGCAACGGTTTTACCTCTTAGTTCTCTTCCTAAGATATTGTTTCTTGTTCCAAGTTGTCGTGTTGCTTGGTCAAACTCTGTGATTTTTCTATATACGTCTAACATCAATCCTACTGCTAATTCGGCTACGGCTTGTGTGGCATAGCCCGATGCGTTACGGATTAAGATATTGTTTTCTTTGCAATAATCTTGGTCTATGTGGTCTAAGCCTGTGAAAGCTACGTTTAAGAATTTTAGGTTTTTGCACTCTTGCAATACTTCTTTTCTTAATGGAATGTTTGATACGATTACAACATCTGCATCTTTCATTCTTTCAATCAAGACTTGTGGATTTTCGTTTCTATCGGGATAAACCACAAATTCGTGTCCTTTATTTGCGTATATTGTTTCTAATTCTTTGGCATAGTCTTGGCTTATGCCTATTGGTTCTACGGCTACTATTTTCATTGCGATTGATTTGTTAAAAATAAAGCGTGAGAATTTTAACTCCCACGCTTTAATAACTTTAAAACTCTTTGTTTTATTTTATAAATCCGCTTCTTTTTAATAACGCTTTGTTAGTTGGCTCTTGTCCACGGAATGCTTTGTAAAGTTCCATTGGGTGTTTTTTGCCACCTTTTGAAAGGATATTTTGACGGAATGAGTTTGCTACTTCTTGATTGAAGATTCCTTTTTCTTGAAATAAAGAGAAAGCATCTGCATCTAATACTTCTGCCCATTTATATCCATAGTATCCTGCTGCATATCCACCTGCGAAGATGTGTCCGAATGAAGTTGTCATTAATGAATTTGGAACTCTTGGTAATAATTCTGCTTTTTCACTTACTTTTTCTTCAATTGCTGTTACATCACCTGTAAATTCGCTTGTGATTGTGTGCCATTGCATATCAATCATTCCTAAGAATAATTGACGAACTGAATACCAACCTGCAAGGTATCTTTCAGATGCTATTAGTTTATCAACTAATTCTTGTGGAATCTTTTCACCTGTTTTGTAGTGTACTGCAAACATATCAAGGAATTCTTTTTCTGTTGCAAAGTTTTCCATTATTTGAGAAGGCAATTCAACGAAATCTCTATATACTGCTGTACCTGTGATTGAAGAATAAGTACCTTCTGCAAATATTCCGTGTAAGCAGTGTCCAAATTCGTGTAAGAATGTGTTAAATTCATCAAATGTTAAAAGTGATGGAGTGTTTTTAGTTGGTTTTGTGAAGTTACAAACCATTTGAATCAAAGGACGTACCTCTGTTCCATCAGCTGTTTTGTATTGATCACGGAAAGATGTCATCCAAGCTCCTGAACGTTTGCTTTCTCTTGGGAAGAAATCCATATAAAGCACGGCAAGGAATTTACCATTTGCTTTGTCGTAAACTTCATATATTGTTACATCAGGGTGATATTTTGCTATTTGTGTGTTTTCTTTAAATTCAATGTTGTAAAGTTTTCCTGCTAAATCAAAGATTCCTTTCTTAACATTTTCTAACTTGAAGTAAGGTTTCATTAACTCTGGGTCCATTGAATATTTTTCGTTTTTCAATCTTTCACTCCAATAAGAGAAGTCCCAACGTTGTAAATCACCAACAAATCCGTTTTTGTTAGCATATTCTTGTATTTCTTGAAGGTCTTTTTTAGCAAAAGGCATTGAAGCATCTAATAATTCATTCAAGAAATTTGTTACAGTTGTAGGATTTTGTGCCATTCTCTTTTCCAAAGCATATTCTGCGTATGAGTTATAGCCCATTATTTGTGCAGAACGTAAACGAAGATTTGCTATTTTTCTTGCAATTTCTTTATTGTCGTGTTCATCTCCATGATTTGCAACAGAGTTTGAAGCTCTCCATATTTGTTCTCTCAATTCTCTATTTTCAGCATACATTAAGAATGGTCCGTAAGAAGGATATTGAAGAGTGAAAGTATAACCTTTTTGACCTCTTGCTTTTGCTTCTTCTTTTGCAGCAGTTAAGGCAAATTCAGGAAGACCTTTTAAGTCTTTTTTGTTCTTAACGTTTAATGTGTAAGCGTTTTGGTCAGCCAAAGTGTTTTTTTGATATTTGATAGAAAGAAGGCTTAATTCTTCTGAAATCTTTCTATATTCTTCTTTTGCTTCACCTTTAAGCAATGCTCCTGAACGGATAAATCCTTTGTAAGTGTTTTCAAGTAAAGTTCTTTGTTCTAATGTTAAAGCAAGGTCATCTCTTTTGTCGTAAACTTGTTTAACTTTGTCAAACAACAATGGGTTCATATTTACATCATTGCTGTAAGCTGTTAAAGCAGGAGTTATTTCTTCTGCTATTTGTTGCATTTCAGGAGATGTCATACAACCATCTATGCAATAGAAAACTCCAAGCACTTTGTTTAATAAGCTACCTGCTCTTTCCAAAGCCTCAATTGTGTTAGCAAAATCAGGTGTAGCACGATTAACAATAATAGCGTTTACATCTTGTTTTGCTTCCTCAATAGCCAAAAGGATTGCTGGTTTGTAATGTTCTGTTTTTATTTGGTCAAAAGGTGGAGTTTGGAAAGGAGTATTCCACTCTTTAACCAATGGATTTTCTGCCTTAATTTTAGCAGCCTCTTGTGGACTTACTTGTCCTACAAGCAATGTTGTCATCATTGCCATAGCCAATGTCATTAAAATTTTCTTCATCTAATTTCAAGTGTTTATTATTTCAGTTTGCAAAGATACAACAAAGAATTTATATCTCTAAGAAATAAAAAAATAATCCTAAGGAAAATTTTAAAAAAGCTAAGAAAAAAATTAAAAAAGCAAAGAAAAAAATATTTTTTCCTTAGACTTTTTTTCGCTTGTTTTACTATTTGATTATCAGTTTTTTATTTGCAAATCCTCTTTGTGTTTTTAT
>CALCUN010000036.1 GCA_937906975.1 uncultured Bacteroidales bacterium | reverse complement strand
ATATGATTGGAAAGAAGTTCGCGGTTAAAGCCGTTCAGAGCAGCCTGTATGGCGCTGACCTGTGTCAGGATATCCACGCAGTAAGCGTCGGTTTCCACCATTTTGCGGACACCTCGTACCTGACCTTCGATGCGGCTCAGGCGATTGATGAGTGTTTTATATTCTTCTTCAGAAACCTCTTCCCAGTATGAAGCACCTTGAGCATCTGTGTAGAAAGCCTCCAGCTCTTCTTCTGCTTCTTCTAATGTTTCGCTAATTACAACACCTTTTCCTGCTGCTAATCCGTCTGCCTTTAAGACGTATGGAGCAGAAAGACTCTTTAAGAAATCTATTGCTTGATGCAATTCATCTTTTGCAAAAGATTTATATCTTGCAGTAGGTATATTATGTCTTACCATAAAGTCTTTTGCAAAATCCTTACTTGATTCCAATGCAGCACCTTTTTGTTTTGGTCCTATAACCATTAGATTTCTTGTTCTTTCATCAGCATATAAGCAATCAGATATACCATCTGCTAAAGGTTGTTCATTACCTACAACAAGCATATCTATATTATTGTTCATTATATATTGTTTTATTGCTTCGTTATCCGATGATAAACTAACACATTTTGCAATTTGACTTATTCCCACATTACCTGGAGAAACTATTAATTCTGTTGTTTTTTTACTTTCAACTATTTTTTTTGCAATAGCATGCTCTCTCGCTCCCGAGCCTAACAATAATATTTTCATATATTCTATTTTTTATTTTTCTTTTACTATTGAGAAGTCCATTTGCTTTTTCATCATATTGACATTCTCTATTTTTATTTTCACTTTAGTTCCTAATTGATAAACTCTTCCTGAGTTCTTTCCTACATATCTAAAATTATCTTCATCTAATGCGTAAAAATCATCATCAATTGTTCTTATAGGAACTAATCCTTCGCATTTACTTTCATCTAACAAAACATAAAGTCCCCATTTGCTAACTCCAGATATAACTCCCTCAAATATCTTTCCTACTTTATCGGATAAGTATTCAGCTTGTTTGTATTTCACACTCATTCTTTCTGCTTCTGCAGCCTTTCTTTCCATTACAGAACAGTGCTCACATCTTTCTTCAAACACTTCTTTGTTCACACTTGGTTTGTCTTCAAGATACAATTCCAATAATCTATGAACCATTAAATCTGGATAACGTCTTATAGGTGAGGTAAAGTGAGTGTAGTATGAGAAACCTAATCCATAGTGTCCTATATTGTCTGTTGTATAAAAGGCTTTGCTCATTGTGCGTAAGGCAATCATATTAATCATAGTTTGTTCGCCCTTACCATTTATTTTTTCAAATAAGGCGTTAAAGCTTTTTGCTAAACTACTACGACTTTTATTATTGATTGTATAGCCTAATTTACCTATAAACTCTTTAAATACATTTATCTTTTCTTCATTTGGTTCATCGTGAACTCTATATACAAAGGTTTTAGCTTTATTTTTCTGTTTTTGTTTTCCTATAAATTCAGCAACTTTTCTATTAGCTAATAGCATAAATTCTTCTATTAACCAATTTGCTTCTTTGGATTCTTTGACGTAAACTCCTATTGGTTTTGCATTTTCATCTAAATGGAATTTCACTTCTTCGCTTTCAAAATTTATCGCTCCTGCTTTAAATCTTTTGTTACGCATTATTTCTGCTAAATTCCATAAAGGTAAAATGTATTCACTATATTCTCCTTGCTTTTCTTCTATTATTTTTTGAGCCTCTTGATAAGTAAATCGTCTATCGGATTTAATAACTGTTTTTCCAATCCATTGAGATACTATTTCTGCATTAGGATTCATTTCAAAGATTACAGAAAAACAAAACTTTTCTTCATCTTGTCTTAAAGAACAAACGCCATTACATAGTTTTTCTGGCAACATTGGTATTGTTCTATCTACTAAATAAACCGATGTTCCTCTTTCAAAGGCTTGTTTATCTATTTCTCCACCTTGTCTTACATAGTAACTAACGTCTGCTATGTGAACTCCTACTTCATAATTACCATTATCCAAAGCCTCTATTGACAATGCATCATCAAAATCCTTTGCATCATCTGGGTCTATGGTAAATGTAACACGATTTCTACAATCTTTCCTTTTCTTTATCTCTGATTTTGGCAATTCTATTTCTATTTCCTCTGCTTCTTTTTCTGTTGCGGCAGGGAAGAATAAAGGAAAATCAAACTCAGATAAGATTGATTGCATTTCAACATTGTTATCGCCCGGTTTCCCTAAGACTTTAACAATCTTACCAAAAGGATTGTTTGCACTATCTGGCCACTCGGTGATTTCTGCCAAGACTTTATCGCCATTTTTCGCAGTTGAAGCACAATCCAACGGAATAAAAATATCAACAGGCATAAAAGAAGAATCAGGAATTACGAAAGCATATCTGCCATGCATTTCCATAATTCCAACAAAACTTGTTTTTGCTCTTTCTATTATCTCTACAATCTGTCCTTCTCTCTTTCTATTCTTACGTTGTGGGAAAAGATAAACCTTTACCTTATCGCCATGTAAGGCATGATAAGTATTATTATGAGAAATGTAAATATCCTCTCCTTCATCTACCAAAACATAAGCCTTACCTGTTTGCTTCATATCAACTGTTCCTATGATATAATGCTTTGGTAAAACATTGCTTGTGATATATACAGGATTTAGTTTATATTTACCTTGAGTTGCTTCTAAAATTATATCTTCTTCCTTCATTGATTTCAGATAATTCATAACCATT
>CALCUN010000035.1 GCA_937906975.1 uncultured Bacteroidales bacterium | reverse complement strand
CTTTGATGTTAATTAATTTCACGCCTTGTGTTGCACGTCCTTGTTGTCTTATGTCGGCAACGTGCATACGGATTGTTAATCCTGAACGATTCATTATCATTAAATCAAAGTTGTCATCAACTTGTTTTATCGCAACTAAATCTCCTGTTTTTTCTGTTACGTTAAGTGTTAAAACTCCTTTACCTCCACGATTTGTAATTCTGTATTCTGATAATGGACTTCTCTTTCCGTAGCCGTGTTCTGAAACAACTAAAATGTCGCTTTCTTCTTTTGCTACTACCATTCCTATAACGTAATCATCTTCTGAAGAGAATGAAATTGCTTTAACGCCCGCTGCTGTTCTACCCATTGGTCTAACGGTGCTTTCGTTAAATCTAATACATTTTCCACTTCTTGTTGCGATAAGGATTTCGTCTTGTCCGCTTGTAAGTTTTGCTTCCAATAACTCATCTCCATCTTTCAATCCAAAGGCAAGGATACCTTTTGCTCTTGGGTGTGAATATGCTTCAAGCGTTGTTTTCTTTATGTGTCCATATTTTGTACACATTATTATATTGTTGCTTTCTACGTATTCTTTATCTTTTAAGTCTTTTGTGGTAACGTATGCTTTTATTCTATCATCGTCCTCTATGTTAAGAATGTTTTTAATCATTCTTCCCTTTGTTGTCTTTGTTCCTTCAGGAAGTTCAAACGCTCTTAACCAATAGCATTTTCCTTTTTCGGTAAAGAAAAGAACGTAATCGTGCATTGAGGCAATGTAAATGTGTTCTATAAAGTCCTCATCTCTTAACGCTCCTCCTCTACTTCCTTTTCCGCCACGATTTTGTACTTTGTACTCTGCAAGAGGTGTTCTCTTAATATATCCCATGTGAGATATAGAAACGACTACTTCTTCGTTCTTTATCATATCTTCAATGCGGAAATCAGCCGAAGAATATTCGATTGTAGAAAGACGTTTGTCGCCATATTTTTGACGAATTTCTAACAATTCATCTTTTATTACTTGCATTAGTACGCTTTCATTAGAAAGGATTTCTCTACATCTATTGATGAAAGCAAGAAGTTCGTTGTATTCGTCTTGAAGTTTTTGTCTTTCCAATCCTGCTAATTGTCTTAAACGCATTTCAACAATAGCGGCAGATTGTATTTCGGTAAATCCAAATCTATCTTGCATTTCAAGTTTTGCTTGTGCAATAGTTTCGGAATTTCTTATTATAGTTATGATTTCATCTATAAAGTCCAAAGCTTTCAAAAGCCCTTCTACAATGTGCATTCTTTCTTCTGCTTTGGCTAATTCAAATCTTGTTCTTCTTTCTACAACTTCGTGTCTATGGTCCACGAAACATTCTATCATATCTTTTAGATTAAGAAGTTTCGGTTTGCCTTTTACAAGTGCGATGTTGTTGATTGAGAAAGATGTTTGTAGGTCAGAATATTGGTAAAGTTTGTTTAAAACAACGTTAGACATAGCATCACGTTTTAGTTTGTAAACAATTCTTATACCGTCTTTATTACTTTCGTCTTTTATTCTTGAAATACCCTCAATTTTCTTTTCTTCTACCAAGGCAGCTTGACGTTTTATCATATCGGACTTACAGACTTGGTAAGGAACTGAGGTAACAACGATTTGTTCTGCGTCAGAATGTTTGTCTTGTTCAAAGTGAGCATTTGCTCTTATTACTATATGTCCTCTTCCTGTATGGAAAGCATCTCTTACTCCGTCATATCCATAGATTATTCCACCTGTTGGGAAATCTGGTGCTTTGATATATTGCATCAATTCATCTATTGTGATTTCTTTGTTGTCAATATATGCAATTATACCATCAATACATTCAGTTAAGTTGTGAGGAGCCATATTTGTAGCCATACCAACGGCAATACCATTAGTACCATTTATCATTAAATATGGTATTCTATTTGGAAGAACGGTAGGTTCGTCTAAGCTATCGTCAAAGTTCTTTGTGAAATCTACAGTGTCTTTGTTTATATCGGCCAACATTTCGTCAGCAATCTTAGACATTCTTGCCTCTGTGTAACGCATTGCTGCTGGCGGGTCAAGGTCTATTGAACCAAAGTTACCTTGTCCGTCAATCATTGTATATCTTAAAGACCACTTTTGCGCCATTCTAACCATTGCCATATAGACAGAGCTATCACCATGTGGGTGATACTTACCTAAAACCTCTCCTACGATTCTTGCAGACTTTTTATGCTTGCTGTTATAGGTCATTCCCATATCTCCCATCGCAAATAAAATACGGCGATGTACGGGTTTCATTCCGTCTCTTGCATCGGGCAAAGCACGAGAAACAATAACGCTCATTGCATAGTCAATATAGGCTTGCTTCATCTGCGTTTCTATATTGACTCTCTGTATGTTTTCGTTTTCTAAGTTCATAATAGTAAAAATCCTATTTTATTTCAATCTACAAAAGTACAAAAAAAATTGATAAATCCTAAGAAAAAATCTAAAATTCCTAAGAAAAAATCCAAAAAAGCTAAGAAAAAATCTGAAAAAGCTAAGAAAAAAATACTAAGAGTTAGTAATTTTGAGTTTTGAATAAGATTATTTAATTTTGCACTTTGATTAAAGAAGAAAAAGATGGGATTATTTGAAACAAGAAAGCCAAGAAAATTTGAATATAAGCCAAGATTTTACGACCCAAATAAGGAACAATTAGAGCAATTAAAGGCAAAATATGGCGAAATTGAGGGTGAGTCCTACAAACGCCGAATTGATTTTAGGAGTGCTATGCAGGCTAAGAAAGAAGATAAGATTGGAAAACCTGCTTCTTTGTTTAGAGTGTTTTTAATTGCCACAATAATTACAGGATTGTTATACTTCCTACTTCACTTTGTTGAAAAATGGCAATAGAGGTATTAAGCGAAATTGTTGCTAATCAGATTGCAGCAGGCGAGGTTGTCAATCGTCCTGCCTCTGTTGTAAAAGAGTTATTGGAAAACTCCATTGATTCTGGTGCAAGCGAGATTTTGTTAATTATAAAGGACGCAGGAAGAACGCTTGTTCAGGTTAAAGACAACGGTTGCGGAATGTCAAGAGAAGATGCACAAAAGTGTTTCTTACCTCACGCAACAAGCAAAATCAAAACAAGTGAAGACCTACTCAATCTGCACACAATGGGATTTAGAGGCGAGGCTTTAGCTTCCATTGCTTCCATTGCCCAAGTTGAATTACAGACAAGAGTTGCTGAAGAAGAAGTAGGAACAAAGGTTGTTATAGAAGGGGGCGTTATAAAGGAGGTTTCTGAAATTTCTTGTCCCGTTGGCACAAACATATTCGTAAAAAACATATTTTTTAATACACCAGCACGTCGCAATTTCTTAAAAAGCGATAGTGTTGAGTTTTCTCACATTAACGAGGAGTTTATAAGAGTAGCCTTAGTCAATACCTCGGTTAGTTTTACTTTGTATCACAATGAGCAAATGCAATATCGCTTAGAAGAGAGTAATCAAAAACGCAGAATAATAGATGTTTTCGGTTCAAATCTTAAAGAAAAACTTTTACCAATAGAAGAAAATATAGAGGTTGTTAAGGTAAAAGGATTTGTATGCAAAGCGGAACTTTGTAAAAAGACTAAAAATCAACAATATTTCTTTGTTAATGGACGATTTATGCGAAATTCTTACTTTGCAAACGCAATAGAAAGGGCATATTCTAACCTTATTGCAGAGAAAACCTACCCTATATTTTTTATAGAATTGGAGGTTAATCCAAAAAATATTGATGTTAATATACACCCAACGAAAACGGAGATAAAATTCCTTGATGACAAAATAATATATGCCATACTTCATGCTGCAACAAAAAAGAGTATTGGTCAATTTTCGCTTTCAAGTGAATTGGATTTTAGTGCTAAACCAATAGAAATGCCAATTCTTACAAAAACTACCACAATCCCCTCTGCCCCTGTTGTGAATTTCAATTCAAGTTTTAATCCCTTTGAAACAAAACAAGAGGTGAAAAAATATAGCGAGGTAGAACAAATAGTGCTTCCTTTGGACTTGAAAGAAAACCTTACACCTAATAAAACTATTGTGTTTCAATTTGCAAATAAATACATTGTTAGTCAATCAAAAGATGGTTTTATGTTTGTGGATCAAAGTAGGGCTTCGGAAAAGATTATATATGAAAAATTGCTTCAAAACAATAGTTGCGTAATTGAATCACAACGTTTGCTAACACCTTATCCTCACAATTTTTCTCCACAAGTTAATTGTCAAATTCAAGAATATGAAACCATTTTGCGACAATATGGAATAGAGGTTCAATATGATAAAAAGGAAAATTGTTTCCTTTTACTTTCAAAACCTCTTTCGCAAAATATAGATGAATGTATTGACTTTATAGAGGAATTGATTTGTTCTCCATATCAAGAGGAGCATTTGGAGGAAAAACAAGAGGAAAAAGCAATGAGAATGTCTAAGAAATTAAAACTAAAATATGGAGAAAAACTTTCGGATTATCAAATGCAAACTCTTCTTTCACAACTATTTTGTCTTCCAAATTGTCAAACAACTGCCGATGGACAAAAAATAATTCATCGTATCACAATACAAGATATAGAAAATCAGTTTTAAGAAAGATAGAAATAAAATAACAAAACTATGTATCAACAATATTCACCACCAAAATTCAATATTCTTCCACCTGTTTGTAAGAATCTTTTGATAATTAACGCTATCGCTTTCCTTGCAACCTATGTTTTTAGAATGAGAGGAATTGATTTAAGCGATATTTTCGGCTTACATTTCTTTGCCTCGGAGAATCATTACTTTTGGCAATACATTACATACGCCTTTTTCCACGATAATTTCTCTCACTTGTTTTTTAATCTCTTTGCTATATGGATGTTTGGCTATACATTAGAAAACATTTGGGGAGGAAAAAGATTCATTATCTTTTGTTTAGTGGCTTGTCTTGGTGCGGCACTCGCTCAACAATTAACTTATTACTTTTTGTATTCCGATTTGCTTAATGGAGTCTATTCAGGCGTAAATATTGGTAACGGAATAACAATATCAACCTCTGAATTTCTAAACAATCTCAACACAATAGGTGCCTCTGGTATTGTTTTTGGACTTTTAGCCGCCTTTGGAATGATGTTTCCTAATTCAACAATTTATTTTTACTTTCTAATACCAATCAAAACCAAATGGTTTGTGCTTATTTATATGGCATTAGAATTGTTTAATGGTATAACAACAACCTCTGATGGTGTTGCACACTTTGCACACTTAGGAGGAGCGGTTGCGGGCTTAATCTTACTTTGGATTTGGAAAAGACAAAGAGATAATTATCAATATTAAATGAGCGAAAATAAAGAAAAAAAAGACCAATTCGTAATAGCGTATCTAAACAATTTAGATTGCACCGATTCTTGTATTGAGCATGCGATACAGATTGCTAAGATATTAAACAAAGGTCTTATTTTAATTCATATTTACGATGAGGCTTTGACTTCAATCGGCGTTGAGGAGGCGGAAATTAAACTAAAAGAATTAAATTCCAAAATAACTGACTCTCAACTCCATTCTTACATTTCTTTAAAGGGTAACTCAAAAGAAATAATTGGCAAATTAGGACAACTACTCAATGCGGTTGTATTGGTTACTTCTTGTAATCCTGAACAAACTCAAAAGAATAAAGCCGATAATCCTGCAGTGCTTTTAAAGAATATGGAAAATTCAAGAACGGCTTACCTAATTTGCAATCAAAAACAATGTGTTGTGAATTATGAAAAGGTGCTTTTGACTCTTAACAACGCAAGAGAAAGTAAGGAAAAAACACTTTGGGCTTCTTATTTTGCAAGATTTTTTGGTAGTGAGGTAACTTTGTATTACAGAACTTACAAAGATTCTCTTTATCAAAAGCAATTAAATCTTAATCTTGCATTTGCGAGAAAAATGCTTGGACAATTCAATATTATTCCTTCAAATCACAAGAGCGAAGATAGGAAAACACTATTGGATTTACAAGCTTTGGATTATGCAGAGAAAGAAAACTATGGCGTTGTTATTTGTCAAACAACAAAAGATAAAAGTTTCTTTGATATAATTAAAGGATTGGAAGAGGTAAAGGTGCTTAAAAAAATAAAAGACAGACCTATACTATTTCTTAATCCAAGAGATGATTTATTTGTTTTATGTGAATAAGATATGTTGACTTTAATTATTTTTTTAATTCTTATCTATCTTGTATTTCGTGTTTTGACAACGGTTGTCATTCCTCGCTATACGCTAAATAATGTAAAGAAATATCAAGAAAAGTTTAAGAAAGAAAATCCTCAAATTTTTAAAAAAGAAGACGAGAAAAAGTGAAAATTCTCGTCTCCTTTCCTTTTGTATTATATCCACTTGATTAGTGGCAATTCCATACGATGTTGCATAAGCGGGTGTTTAGGATAGATTCTAAATGCAAAGTTATGCACCCCTGCCCTACTTGTTTTGATTTTTATTTCATAGTCCGCTCGTTTGTTATTTACGCAAACTTGTTCAAAAGGTGCAATAAGGGTGTAATCGTTTATTTGATTGTTTTCCTTATCTGCAATAATCATTTCAATACCTATATACTCTGGGGAAATATCTCCAAGATACAAACTAACCTTTGCAGTGAATATATCGTTTAATTCAATGTTTGTGTTGGCTATATCGGGAATTGTTACATCAAGTAATTCAATAGCGTTCCACAAATGAGTGATTTTATTTTTCCATTCGGCATATTCTTTTGCTAAATGAGCGTTTTGAGCATTTAATTGAGAGAATCGTTTAAACATTTCATTATAAAACTTTTCATAATAGTCGTCTAATTGTCGTTTCATAGTGAAATGTGGTGCGATAAGTGCTATTGTGTGTTTTATTCTCTCAACCCATTTTACTCTAATGCCATTTTGGTCTTTGTAATTGTAGCAAGGGATAATTTCGTTTTCAAAAATATTATAAATCATCTCAGAATCCAATGTGTTTTGATATTCATGAGATTCATAAGTCTGCTCCTCGCTTAAAGCCCAACCTGCTTTTGCGTTGTAACCCTCAGCCCACCAACCGTCTAATACCGAAAAATTAACCACACCGTTCATTACGGCTTTTTCTCCACTTGTTCCAGAGGCTTCCAATGGACGAGTTGGCATATTTAACCAAAGATCCACTCCACGAATTAGGTGTTTTGCCATATACATATCATAGTTTTCTAAAAAGATTATCTTACCAATAAACTCTGGCATTTTAGAAATTTCTATAATACGTTTGATTAAGCCTTGCCCCGCTCCGTCTTGTGGGTGTGCTTTGCCTGCAAAAATAAATACAACTCCACAATCTACAATTTGTTTTAAGCGTTCAAGGTTTGTAAACAATAGATTTGCTCTTTTATATGTAGCAAATCTTCTTGCAAAGCCTACTATGAATTTTTCTTCCGAAAGTTCGGCTGTTGTTTGGAAATAAAGTTTAGGATTTTCTGCTCGTTTTGTAAAATCTTGTTGTAAACGATTTTTTACAAACTCTATAAGTGTTTTCTTTTCGTTAAGGTGTGTGTTCCAAACCAAAGAATCCTCTACATTATATATCTTTTCCCAACCTTCTTTGTAAAGCTCTAACCACGCTTTTGACGCCCATGTTGAATGGTGTACGCCATTTGTAACATGATTTATATGTAATTCTCTTGGGAAATAGCCTTTGTAAAGATACGAAAACATATCTCGGCTAACTCTTGCGTGAATTTTGCTAACTCCGTTTACATATTGAGAAAAGTTTATAGCCAAAACACTCATTGAAAACTTGGAATCTTTGTTGTTTTCTTCTTTTCCAAGAGCGAAAAACTCATTCCAATTTAAGTTTAATTGTTCTGCGAAATGTCCTAAATAGGTTCTTAGCAATTCTTCTGAGAATGTGTCGTGTCCTGCTGGCACTGGCGTATGTGTTGTAAACAAAGTGCTACTTCTTACCAACTCTTGTGCTTGTTTAAAGCTATAAGAGTGTTTTTGAATGTAGGTTCGCATTCTTTCAAGGCTTGAAAAAGCGGAGTGTCCCTCGTTGTTGTGATATAAAACAACAGGAAGATTTAATTCCTCTACTAATCTCACTCCTCCAATTCCTAAAAGAATTTCTTGTTTCAAACGATTCTCCCAATCTCCTCCATAAAGTTGATTGCTAATTGCTCTATCCTCTTGATTATTCTCCTCAATGTCGGTATCAAGCAAATAAAGAGGAACTCTTCCTACATCACAACGCCATATTTTTGCATATATATTTCGTCCAGGGAAAGCAAGAGTGATTTTTCTCCAAAGTCCGTTTTCATCTTTTTCGGCTTGCAATGGAAGATGTGTAAACTTTTGAGGATATTGTGCAGAGATTTGATAACCCTCTTTTGTTATTTGTTGTGTGAAGTAGCCATTTCTATAAAGTAATCCAATACCTATCATATTTTTATTAGAATCGCTTGCTTGTTTTAGATAATCCCCCGCAAGCATTCCTAAACCTCCACTAAATATTTTTAAGGTATCGTGCAAGCCAAACTCCATACTTAAATATGCAATCATATCTCCTTCTTTTCTTTCTGCCTTTTGCATATAGGAGTTAAAGACTTGTTCTACTTTGTCTATTTTTTCTAAGAATATTTCGTCTTTTAAAAGATTTTCTATCTCCTCTTGTGAAAGCGATTCTAAAAGATGAATTGGCGAGCGTTCATATTTTAAGAATTTTTCTTTATCTATGTATTCAAATAACTCGTATGCCTCGCT
>CALCUN010000034.1 GCA_937906975.1 uncultured Bacteroidales bacterium | reverse complement strand
ATTGAAACAACACGGATTCTTACAAACAGAATTAGATAGAGCAAAAGAATCATTATTAGAAAGATTTGCAAGAGCAGCAAAAGAAGAATCAAAAACTGAAAGTAGCCGTATCGCAGCTGAATTAGTTGATTACTTCTTAGAAGAAACTCCAATGCCAGGAGCAGTTATAGAAAACAAATGGGCAAAAGCAATGATGGAAGACATTACCTTAGAAGAAGTAAACGCTTTGATAGGAAAATGGATGACAGAAGAAAACTTCATTTGCACAATCTCAATGCCAGAAAAGAAAGGTGTTAAAGTACCAACAGAAGACAAAGTTTTAAAACTTATCGAAAAATGCAAAACAGCAAAAACAAAAGCATGGGTTGATAATGTTAAAACAGATCCTTTCTTAGCACAAGAACCAAAAGGTGGAAAAATAGAAAGCACAACTAAAAACGAAAAATTCGATTACACAGAATACGTTTTATCAAACGGAGCAAAAGTAGTTGTTAAGAAAACTAACTACAAAAATGACGAAATCCTTACACACGCAGCATCAAACGGTGGTAGTTCAATCTATGATGATAAAGACATTATGAATGTTAATTTCGCAGCAAGCATAGTTGATGCAAGCGGTATCGGAACTTATGACAACAGCCAATTAATGAAGTTCATGAAAGGAAAATCATTTGGAATCTCTCCTTCAATCGGCGAATTACAAGATGTACTTTCAGGAAGCTGTTCACCAAAAGACTTTGAAACACAATTACAATACATATACTTATTCTTCACAGCACCAAGAATGGATAAAGAAGTATTGGCAAGCGAAATCGACAAATTGAAAACTCAAATCAACATGGTTAAAAACATGCCAGAGTTCGCATTCCAAGAAAAATGGTTAAAATCAATGTATCCAAACGACAAACGTACAGTATTAATCCCAACAGAAGCACAATTAAAACAATTGAATGCTGACAAAATGTTAAAGATATTCAAAGAAAGATTCTCAGATGCTTCTGACTTTACATTCACTTTCGTTGGAAACATAGACGAAAAAACAATGCTTCCTTTGATTGAAAAATACATAGGTGGACTTCCTTCATTAAAAGGCAAAAAAGCAGAAAATTGGAAAGACCGTTCAACAGCGTTTGCAAAAGGTATAGTTGATGAAACTGTATATGCAGGAGAAGCAAACAAAGGTTTGATGACAATCACATTTGAAAACGATTTTGATTGGAATGATCGTTTAGCTACAAACGCATTAGACAACATTTGTTCAATCAAATTAACTGAAACAATCCGTGAAGAATTAGGAGGAACTTACTCTCCATCATTCTCATTAAGCTATGAAAAATACCCACAAGCAAAATCAACTGCAATGTGTTACTATACTTGCGACCCAACAACAGTTGATAAACTTACAAGCGCAACATTTGAAGTATTTGACAAGCTTATGGCAGAAGGACCAACAGCAATTGACCTTGACAAAGTAAAAGAACAATTAATCCTTGAAAGAAAAGGAAGATTAGAAAAGAACGGATACTGGTTAGGACAAATCACAGGTTCTAAATTCTACGGATACGAAATGCAAACATTAGAAGAATATTCAGCAGCAGTAAACGCTTTAACAGTAGAAGACATAAAAGCAGTAGCAGCTAAATATTTGAAACATGACGGATATGTAAGAGCATCATTGAAACCAGAAGCAATGAAACCAGCAAAATAATCCGAAATAACACATAAATAAATCAAGAAAGGGAATAGCGTTTAGCTGTTCCCTTTCTTTGTTTTCTAATAAATTAAAATCAGAAAAAATCATCTTTCTTTGATGGTGTAAAATTAAAGTTGTACTTTTGCACGCTGTTTTTAAGGAAAAAGTTTATGAGTAAAGCAAAAAAGACCTTTAAGATTATATATAATATATTTTTATACTGCTTTGCACTTGCAGGTGTAGCCATTCTTGGAGCTTGGGCGGTGTATCAACTTGGTTGGACAAAGAATCGTGGAGCGGTTGATAATAATAATCGTTATTTAGTGGAGGTTTCCGAGCTTAAAAAAGGGAAAATCAATCAATCGGACAAGATTCTTACAACCGAAGACTTAGCAAAACTAACCGCAATCAGTAAATTATATCCAAAAAATGCGGACTTGATTCTAAAAGCAATAAAAAACAGCGAAGGACAAGGCAACATACAACAAATGATAGCCGCTTGCGAGATGTATTTGCAAGAAAACCAAACATATCATTCCTATCTATCAAATCAAAGCACAGCAATCAATAGCCTAAAAAAAGACAGCGTTGGAGAAAACGTAATACATTGGATGAATCTTCCAGAGTGGTATGCCTTAAAAGAAGCAATCGTAAAAGACAAAGCAGAAATAGACAGCGCAGCAAGGGTTGCGGGAGTAGAAGCACGTATGATAGTGAGTTGTTTAGTAGGGGAGCAGATACGTTTGTTTAACTCCAAGCGAGAAATGTACAAAAAATATCTTGGACCTGTTAAGGTTTTGTCTGTGCAATCGCAATTCTCCTTTGGCGTAAATGGAATAAAAGACTTTACTGCAATGCAAGTTGAAAAACATTTAAAAGATGACACCTCTGCCTTTTACATGGGTAAAAAATATGAAAACATTTTAGACTTCACAACCGAGAATCATCAAGAAGAAAGAATGAGACGATTGGTAGATTATCAAAGTCATTATTATTCTTACTTATATACAGCTTGTATTTTACATCAAACAAAAATGCAATGGCAAAGAGCGGGATATGATATTACCTCTCGCCCAGAAATTCTCTTTACCTTATTTAACATAGGCTTTTCGGAAAGCCACCCAGGTCCTAATCCTATGTGTGGAGGCTCAAGCATAAATGTAGGAGATTACATCTACACCTTTGGAACCATAGGATTTGATTTCTATTATTCGGGAGAGCTGATAGAGGAGTTCCCGTTTGAAAAACAACGTTTCGCAAATTAGTTTATGAAAAAAAGTATTTTACTTATTGTATTCATAAGTTTGTTTTCGGCTTGCACGCAAATGAAAGACAAAACTTATGAGAAGTATGTTCTTTTCCCTATTGAAGCCAGCGAGGAAGAGAAAATAGATATGATTTCACGTCTTGTGCCTACAAAACAACAGTTGGAATGGCAACAAATGGAGCTTACCGCTTTTTTACACTTTGGAATCAACACCTTTACAGGCAATGAATGGGGCGATGGCAAAGATAAAGCAGAGATTTTCAATCCCTCTCAATTGGACTGTGAGCAATGGGTAAAGGCATTAAAGGAAGCAGGTTTTAAAATGGCAATCCTTACCGCAAAACACCATGATGGATTTTGTCTTTGGCCAACAGCAACAACAGAATATTCAGTTAAAAATTCTCCTTGGCTCAATGGCAAAGGCGATGTGGTAAAAGAACTTCGCAATGCTTGTGAAAAATACGGAATTAAGTTTGGAGTCTATCTCTCTCCTTGGGATAGAAACGCAAAATCATACGGCGATTCACCTGAATACAACAAATTTTTTATTGCACAACTAACAGAGCTTCTCACCAACTATGGAGAAGTTCACGAAGTGTGGTTTGACGGAGCCTGTGCTGAGGGAGCAAATGGTAAAAAACAAGAATATGATTGGCAAGCAATACTAAAAACAATCAGAACCCTACAACCGCAAGCCGTAACCGCAATAATGGGAGATGATGTGCGATGGGTAGGCAACGAAGGCGGACTTGGACGCGAAACCGAATGGAGTGCAACCCTTATTGCACCAGGCTCATACATCGATAAAAAAGAAGAAAACATACGCCTTGGACTTAACGAAATGTCAAAGGACATTGGCAGTCGTCAAATATTGAAAAAATCCAAGCAAGCTTATTGGTATCCTTCCGAGGTAGATGTTTCCATTCGTCCGGGTTGGTTTTACCACAGCGAGCAAGACGAAAAAGTTCGCTCACTCTCCAATTTGGTAGATATTTACTTTCAATCCGTAGGTCGCAACTCGGTTTTACTTCTCAATATCCCACCCGATAGGAGAGGACTCCTACACGAAAATGACGTAAATAGAATAAAACAACTCTCAGACTACATAAACAAAACTTTTTCTAAAAACTACCTCTTAAAAGGCAAAAAACTATGGAAGGCAAACACAGGAGAGCAAAAAGAATACAAGGTAGAGAAAAATGCAATCGTAAACACCCTTATGATACAAGAAGACATATCAAAGGGACAGCGAGTAGAGGAATTTATTGTAGAGGGATTTGCTAACGGAAAGTGGCAATACCTAACACAAGGCACGACAATAGGCTATAAACGTTTGCTAAGATTTTCAGATTTCAAGCCAGAGAAAATACGCCTTACCATACTTTCTTCACGAGGCAAGGCAAATATTTCTAATCTTGCTCTTTACTATGCAGAAAGTTTAGAAAACACCGTTTCAAAAGAAAAGATAAGCGATATATCCACAGAAAATTGGAAGGCAATCACGCCAAATGCAGAAAAAGCCATAGACTCCAATGTGCAAACCTCATGGAAAACAAACGCCTTGCAAAGTCTGGTAATAGATATGGGCAGACAAGAAGAGGTAAAAGGCTTTTGCTATGTGCCAGAGCAAGAAAACAACTTAGAAGGCACTATATTTCAATATGCTTTCTATGTAAGCACAGACGGAGAGCATTGGACAAAATGTGAATGTAGCGGAGAGTTTTCCAATATCAAAAACAATCCAATTCCATACTTTGTACGCTTTGGAAAAACCTATAAGGCACGATATTTTAAGATAGAATCGTTAAGAGAAATCAATTCCGCAAACTCTACTTGCATAGCAGAGATAGGAATACTTACGAAATAGGATTTATTTTTCCTCGATTGGCTCTTCGTTGTAGCCATTTTCGTAATACATAACAATCTTGTAGCGAGAATATATCTTAACAATCATAAACCAAACAAATCTTTCGTCTTTTATTCTCCAAGAATCTCCCTTTTGATAAAAGCCTGCACGGTAAATCAATCCGCGCTCGCTCATATCGTATGCCAAATTCTCATCTTGACGTATTGATTGCCTTGCTTCATAAGGCATATAATTGCTGTCATCTTCAAACTGTTTTACAAGGGCGTTAAACCTTGCAATGATTTGTTCCTCGCTACGAGTTGTCATATCCTCAATCACAAGTCGCCAAACTTTATCCCCTTGCGTGTGAAGGTCAATTGCTACGGTTTCTCCATTAAACAAACCAAGCAAAGCGTCTTCCTTATGACTATAAGTAAAGCCCTTGTCTTTTAACTTTTGAATCATATCCTTACTTGTGCCATCTATTGGTATGCCAAGGAATGTAGTTACATTTTTTTGTGCAAATAAATTGAAAAAAAACACAAGTGTTAAAACAAAAACCGATATTTTTTTCATGAAATATGATTACTTATTTTTTGCAAAAATACAAAAAAAAATATTCCTAAGGATTAGAAAAATAAATCAAAGGAATATTTTTTTAAAGCTAAGAAAAAAAATTTTTTTTCTTAGCTTTTTTTTATCGTTGTTTTACTTCGTTATTTTACTACTATCTTTTGTGTCTTGCTTGCTTTGTTGTTGAATGCTTTTATCATATAAGCACCTGCCGAAACGTTGTTTA
>CALCUN010000033.1 GCA_937906975.1 uncultured Bacteroidales bacterium | reverse complement strand
TCAAACAAAGTGCTGGTGTATTGTTTTGATTGTAGTCAAAACTTATTACAGTCCACAAAATTATGCGATAGCCTTTGCTTTTCACGTATTTAACTTGCTCTTTTGTGATTCTGCCGTATGGAGGACGAAACAAATTCGTCTTACACAAAGCCTCACATTGCTCAACGCTCGTTTTATAATCCTCAAAACTTGTGCGAAGACCATTGGAATGAAACATTGTGTGATTTCCCACCGAATGCCCTTCCTCTAACAAAGCTTGATAACACTCAGGGTGTTTTCTGATGTTGTCGCCTACGCAAAAAAAAGTAGCCTTTGCATTATAGCGTTTTAAAATATCCAAGACCTTACTTGTAACCTCAGGCACAGGACCATCATCAAAGGTTAGAAAAATTACTTTCTCCTTTGTTGGAATTTTAAACTCAACATTCTTTGAAAATAATCGTTGTAAAAATCTTGGAATCTTAGAAATCATACCCCTTATCTTTAATCGCTTCAACAATATCGTTGTAAGCAAATCCCTTGCCTAAAAGATAGTCAAAAGTTTTCTTAGCTTTAATTTTTTTTTCCTTAGAGATAGAAAAATATTTCTTTGAAAAAATTTCAGAAATCAAAGAGATATATTCATCGTAATCAATAGCCTCTAAAGCCTTTCTTACACAAGGCTCACTAATGCCTTTTTGCTTTAAATAATATGCGATTTTTATCTTTCCCCACTTGTTTTGATGAAACTTACTCACCGCAAACAATTCGGCATATCTTTGTTCGTTGATAAAACCCTCGCAAATCAATTCCGCAACACAATCCTCGCTCTCTTGTTTTGTTAGACCCAAACTCACCAACTTG
Organism: uncultured Bacteroidales bacterium; assembly: GCA_937906975.1. Taxonomy (GTDB): domain Bacteria; phylum Bacteroidota; class Bacteroidia; order Bacteroidales; family P3; genus Onthomorpha. The sequence goes on along the minus strand of CALCUN010000033.1, from coordinate 13,361 downwards.
TCAATTACTTGACTCTGACAGCGTTCCTCTTTCGCACAATACTGCTTTGCATATTCCAAGCCTTGTGAAAAAGTATATAATCTTTGTTGTGTCATAGAATTTTTTTTTGCAAAGATAATAATATTATTAAATTTATTTTTGTTTCTTTGCTAAACAGATTTCTTAATTCAATGAATAAAATTACAATATCAATAATAGGGATTTTTTTATTAAACATTCTCTTTTGCTGTTCAAAGACTCCCTCTGAGCAACAAAGCTATGGAGTTTCGATTTCTGCACCAAAGATTTGGGCAATCGATTCGACCTACACCAAAGAACAAATAGAATGGATAAAACTCAACAACGGATTATCAATAGATATACTATTGCAAAACATTTCAACCTCTGGCACAATAGACAACCTACAATACTCCTGCCTTTCAATAATTAGTCAATTAAACAAAGAGGAAGAAGAATTGCAAAACTTAATGCAAAAAATTCTTCAACAAGACACAAACCTAAAAATCCTCACACAATTAGACACAACAAGCAAAGACAAACTCAAAATAAACACTCAAATAAACCTACCCTTACTCTATGAAGAAGCCTTAAAGACAAACCAAAAACAATTTTACGATTTAGAAGACAACCCCGTTGAAAAAGAATTTTTTACACTCACTGGAATATTCAAAACAAATATTTCAGAAGAACAAACAATAGTAGAAATTCCCTTAGGCAACAAAGAATACAGCATAGTATTGATTCAACCAAACACAAACAAGATTACAAACTATCTTTCTCTTTTCAGAGAAAAAACCTACATAGATTGTTTAGAAAAACTACAAGAAAGGAAAATAGAAGTTAGCTTTCCAAATATAGAAAGCACTAAATATGAGGGAGAATTAAATTTACCACAAATAATAAAAGACACATTGCAAGAGGAATTAAAAACAATAAATATTCTTTCAGAATTTAATAGCACAAAACCCACAGAAGCAACAATCAAATTGATAAATAAAACAATGGAAGACAAGATAATAAGTTCAAATTACGAACAAGAAATTATTTTTAACAAACCCTTTCTTTACATTCTAAAACAAAGAACAACCAACCTCATATTGCAACAAGGAATAATAGTAAAATAAATAAAGGATAAAATAATTTAATATTTTTTTTGGAGAACTTAAAATAATTTTTATCTTTGCCCTATTCAAAATATTTTAAATTAACAACTAACAAACATATAAGTTATGAAAATTTATCATACTTCGGAAATCAAAAACATAGCCCTATTAGGAGGAGCTAAGTCAGGAAAAACCACTTTGGCAGAAGCAATGTCATTTGAAGCAGGAATTGTTTCAAGAAAAGGAGCAATTGAAGACAAAAATACATTATCTGATTACAGAGACATTGAAATAGAAAGAAAATCTTCAGTAGTATCAAGTCTTTTGTACGCAGAATACAATAATAAAAAGATAAACATAATAGATGTACCTGGATACGCAGATTATCAAGGAGAATTAGTAGCAGCACTTCACGCAGTAGAAACAGCAGTAGTAGTTATCAACTCACAAATAGGCGTAGAAGTAGGAACAGAAATAGCTTTCCGTCACACAAAAAGGCTTTCAATACCTCTAATGATTGCAATGAATCAATTAGACCATGAAAAAGCAAACTTTGACGAACAAATCAAAGAATTAAAAGAGTTCTTTGGAGAAAAAATCACAGTAGTACAATACCCAATCAATGCAGGAGTAGGATTTGATAGCTTTATCGACCTAATAATGCAAAAGATGTACAAATATCCAAAAGGAGGCGGAAAACCAGAAATATTAGAAATTCCAGAAAGCGAAAAAGCAAGAGCAGAAGAACTAAGACTTGCATTAGTAGAAAACGCAGCTGCAGGTTCAGATGAGTTGATGGAAAAATACTTTGACGAAGGCGACCTTGCAATTGACGAAGTAAGAAGAGGATTGCGTTTAGGAATGGCAGCAAGAAACGTATTCCCTGTAACATGTATATCAGCAAAAGAAAATATAGGCGTAGGAAGATTGATGGAATTTATCACTTTCAACGTACCTTCACCAACAGAGGCACTTCACACAAAGACATTAGTTTCAGGAGAAAAGATAACTTACGATGAAGCAGCACCAACAACATTGTTTGTATTCAAAACAGCAAACGAAACACACGTTGGAAATATCTCTTACATGAAAGTAATGAGCGGAGAAATAACAGAAGGAATGGATGTTATCAATTCTAACAACGAAAGCAAAGAAAGAATTGCACAAGTATTCGTTAATTCTGGAAAGAACCGTACAAAGATTGAAAAAGCATGTGCAGGAGATATCATCTCTACAATAAAATTAAAAGACGTATCAACAAACGCTACACTTACTTCAGCTAAAAATGCAGGAGACAAATTAAATGCGATCCAATTCCCAGAACCAATCTACACAACAGCGATAAAAGCAGTAGATAGTGGTGATGATGAAAAACTTGGAGCAGCATTGAACGAATACGCTTCGCACGACTGTTCACTAAGAATAGAAATCGCAAGAGAATTAAAACAAACAATTGTAAAAGGTATGGGAGAGTTCCATATCAACACATTGAAATGGTATTTAGACCACGTATATAAAATTCCTGTTGAGTTCTCTGCACCAAAAATTCCTTACAGAGAAACTATAACAAAGAGTGCAGAAGCATCTTATCGTCATAAAAAACAATCAGGAGGAGCAGGACAATTCGGAGAAGTGTTCATGATGATAGAACCTTACTACGAAGGAATGCAACAACAAAAGAAATATCCAATCCGTAACACAGAAGAAACAACTCTACCTTGGGGCGGAAAACTTATATTCAATACCTGTATAGTAGGAGGTGCGATAGACGCAAGATTTATGCCAGCAATCCTAAAAGGTATAATGGAAAAAATGGAAGAAGGTCCATTGACAGGTTCATACGCAAGAGACATTGTTGTTAATATCTTTGACGGAAAAATGCACCCAGTAGATAGTAATGAAATGGCATTTAAACTTGCAGGACGTAATGCGTTTAAAGAAGCCTTCAAGAACGCAGGTCCAAAAATCCTTGAACCAATCTATGATATGGAAGTAACAGTTCCATCAGAATTAATGGGAGGAGTGATGACAGACCTTCAATCAAGAAGAGCAATCGTTATGGGAATGGATTCAGAAGGAATGAACTCAATCGTTAAAGCAAAAGTACCTTTAGCAGAAATGTATCGTTACTCAACAGCTCTTTCTTCATTAACATCAGGAAGAGGAAACTACACAATGAGTTTCGCAGAATACGAAGCAGTTCCTACAGATGTTCAAGCAAAACTTTTGAAAGCATACGAAGAACAAACAAAAGACGAAGAATAGTCTTAAAGATAACTAAAACAAATAGGCGATTTAAAATTTTAAATCGCCTATTTTATTTTGATATATTGATATGGAGTAGCAATATAATTATTCTATATTTTCAAATAAAAAATCGTTTAATTTATTTTGAAATTCACCAGATTCAACAAGCGATTTGTATGTATCTTTTAAACAAGGGTCAATACAAGCATAAAACACATCAGAATTTATATACTCATTGAGAACTGCATTGTATAATTTACAATGCAAATTTTCACTCTTACAATTATTAGATTGATTTGTTGCGTTAGCGATACGCATATTAATTTTTTCAAATTCTGTAAAAGCAATTTCTGTGTCATCTACAGAATATCCATAATCTTTTGATGGTTGAAGATTATGTTTAGGATCAAGTAATACTATATAAAAAATTTCATGATTTTCGTCAAAAAAGCCGATAACTCTTCCATTACTTTTTGACAACTGAAACTGCCAAAAAACAAATTCTTTATTTTCTTTTGCGTATTTTTTTAAATCATTAGGAAGTCCCTTTAATTCGTCTATTGTTATTGGACAATTTTTTGCATTCCAATCAATATGATGGAGTCTGTAATTCTGTTTTTCTAATCTGTCTTCTAATATTTTGGACGTTTTATTGGATAAATCTTTAATTCTTTCAAATAAACTTTCAAACCAAGAAGCTTGTTGTTCGCCTATACCAAAATATTCTTGCTGACTATAATATTTAAATGAAAATGTTATGAATGGCAACTCATTAAGGGTGCGAGAAATTAGAGACGGTTTGTTTTGAGGAAATGTATTTGTTAAAGGTTTTTTACTATACAAAACTTTATTTGTTAATTTCTTCCCATCTTTTGCCATAATATTCTTTCATTGAATCTTTAGTTATTATTACGTTACAAGTTTGCATTGGAGAAAAACCTTCTCTTGCATTTTTCCAAGGATCTTCTTCGTGCGTCATTAGTTCTAATTCTGAACCAGAATAACCAGCGTAGTTATCAAGAATATAGTTTATAAAATCAATGTCATTTTTATCTATTTCATTTTCTGGATTTTTGTTTATAACATCTGATATTGTTATAAAAGAATACAAACTTCTATGATTTTTGAATCTATCATATAATTCTCTTGAAACAGGACCATGTACCCATGCTTCAAATTCGCAATTAATAAATTCTTCTTTTTGAATTCCAAGATACCAAGCTTGGATATAGTACAATAATTTCTGTAATTTTAAATTTATCAAATTGACTTTTTCATCGGCATTAAGACGAATAATTACATAATCTGCAACAAGATTAACGCTATATGGTTTCATATATTTATATATTTAATTATTATTTATTATCGTATTAGCTTATGAATTAGTACTTTTATAACTTATTATTAAAAGATGTTATTTAGAGAAAATATTATGGTATAGATTTATATTAAAATGAATTTCTGTTTGCAAAGTTCAAAATTTTATTCTGTTTTTCCAAATTTTTTAGTGTTTTTCATATTTTATTTTTATATCTCTAAGAAATCTTTTAATAATCCTAAGAAAAAAAATTTTTTTCCTTAGGAATATTTTTCTAAAGCTAAGAAAAAAAAAGGCGACCCTTTTTTAGAGTCGCCTTTTGGTTTATTTGATTTGTTGAATGTTATTCAACTATCAGTTTTTGTGTGCTAACTACGTTGTCAGTTACGATTCTGATGTAGTAAACTCCACTTGCCATATCGCTAACATTGATTGTGTAACGGTTTGTACCTGCATTGATTTGATCTTGACTTAGGATTCTTCCTTGTAAGTCGCTGATTACTATCTTAGCATCTTGATTCAATCCGTTGATTCTTAAGTTAGCAACATCTTGTGTTGGATTTGGATATAAGCTTACTTGTAATGTGTTTGCAACTGCATCTGCTAAGCCAGATAGAGTGAAGGTTTCAACTGCTCCGTATGTTGTGCCTGCTTCGTTTGTGATGTAAGCACGGAAGAAGTAAGTTTGTCCTTCAACTAAGTTATTAACTGCTTGGCTGAATGTGTTGCCGTTTACTGTTGCTGTTATGTTTTGAACATTTGCATCTTCTAAAGTGAAGTCTGCTGTTGTTGCTAAAGCAAATCCTACTGTGAAGTTTTCAGAGTTTCCAGCACTTACCAATGCACCATTCAATGTTGCAGAAGTATTTCCAACTTCTGTTGCAGGAGTTGTTGTTACTTGACCTGCAACTACAGGGATTGAAGCTGTTGTGAATGTCATTTCGTTTCCTTCAACAGTACCGCTTGCAGTTGTAGCAAAGGCTTTGAATACGTAAGCAGTTTGAGCTGTCAAGTTATTAACTGCTGCAGAGATTGTAGAGCCTGTTGCTGAAACAGTTGTCCAATCAGCTGCTGATTGTGCTTTGTATTTGAAACCTTGAGCTGTGATTGTTTCACTGCCTGCTGCGATTGTACCATTCAATATAGCACTTTGATGATCAACTGCTGAGGCTGCAAGAGTTGTAACAGTTGGAGCTACGATTGGTTCTGCTGTTGTTGTGAATGTCATTTCAGCACCTTCAACAGTACCGCTTGCAGTTGTAGCAAAGGCTTTGAATGTGTAAGCTGTTTGAGCAGTTAGGTTGTTGATAGTTGCCAACAATGTAGTTCCTGTTGCAGAAACAGTTGTCCAAGTAGAAGCTGAAGAAACTTTGTACTTGAATCCTTGAGCTGTGATTGTTTCACTGCCTGCAGTGATTGTACCATTCAATGTTGCACTTTGGTGATCGATAGCAGTTGCTGCAAGAGTTGTAACAACAGGTGCTACAATTGGAGCTGTTGTTGTAGTAAATGTCATTTCAGCACCTTCAACTGTACCGCTTGCTGTTGTTGCGAAAGCTTTGAATATGTAAGTTGTTTGTTCTGTCAAGTTATTTACTACTGAAGCAATTGTTGTTCCTGTTGCAGAAACAGTTGTCCAAGTAGAAGCTGAAGAAACTTTATATTTAAAGCCTTGAGCTGTGATTGCTTCATTACCTGCAGTGATTGTACCATTCAATGTTGCACTTTGATGGTCGATTGCAGTTGCTGCAAGTGTAGTTACAACTGGTGCTATCACTTCTGAACCTTGTTCCATTGGAGTTGTGAAGTTTGCACTTACCCAATCAGATGTTTGGTCTTCACAAACGGCTCTTACCTCTACGGTGTAAGTAGTGTTTGCTGTTAGGCTTGTTAATGATTTAGATGTTGTTGTTAGAGTTTCTGGTGTGCCTGCATTTAATCTAAATTCGTAAGTTGTTGCTGTTCCAGTCCATGTAACATCAGCTGTTGTTTGAGTGATGTTGCTTACTGTTAATGCTGTTGGTGCATCACATGGTTCTGGATCTGGGTCTCCACCTGGTTCGCCTTCAGCGTTGTAAACTGTGAATGCGTCAAGACCAACTCCGTAACCATAAACTCCTACTGATTCAAATGCTAATTGATAGAAGTCTGATGGGTTAGGTAATGCAACTGAATCTAATACCCATTGATCAACAGGAGTTGTGATTGTTCTCAATGTAGTCCAAGCTCCTGTAGCACTTGTTCTATACTTGATTATCAAGTCTTCTGCAAGTCCGTCTTCTCCAAGTGCGTAGTAGAATCTTGCGTATGGGTTTGTTAAACTTGTTAAGTCAAATGCAGGAGTTATCAATCTTGAAGATTCGCCTTCGTCATAAGTGTGATATGCGAAGTAGCTTCCTTCTGCAGCACCAATTTCATCGTAAATTGTATAGAATTCAGATTCTATTGACCATGGTGTTGAACCTGCTACTAATGCTTCTACTGTCCAACAATCTACAGAGCCTTCAAAGCCTTGTACGTATGGGAATGCGTCTATTGTTCCACAAACTGTTGTGAATGTGATTGTGTTTGTAGGTAATGATTCTTCGTCTCCACAATCTGTTTTAACATAAACAGAATATGTTGTACCAGCGCTAAGGTCTGTTAATTCAACTGATGTTTCTGAAGCTAACTCTACCGACCAATCTTCTTCACCTGCTGCTTTGTAATAAACATTCCATGCAGAGTGGTTTTCGTCATTGTCTGTCCAAGAAATTGTAGCAGAAGATTGTCCTATGCCTGTAGCAGTTACTGAGTTAGCAACTGGTCTTATACAAGATGCTTCTTCACCTACTGGCTCAACCATAACGTTGTCAATGATTGCTCCTGGAGGTGTTCCTGATGAACCGTCATTCTTCCATACGAATACAAGTTTTCTTGTTTCGTTTTGGTTGTTAGGAATAGTAACAGACATGTTTGTTTGAGTAGTTACAAAGTTTATAATCTTGTAAGTTGGATCTGAGAAGTTGCTCATGATAACTCCGTCATTATATGAAGAAGAACCATAAGTTGTAGATGTTCCTGGTAAGAATACTGTTCCTGCAGGAAGCCAGAATACTTTCAAATAGTCGTATGGATAAGAAGTACCTTCCCCACCTACTTGTACGTCAAAGCTAATTCTGATAGAGTCTGTTGCTCCTAATTGGAATAGTTTTTCTGCAACTACAACTGAACTAGAAGTTATATTGTAGTTTGTAGATGTTCCGTCTTGAGAAACGAATAATACATTGCTTGAACCTCCTGTTGGTGTTCCAATATACCATTTGTTTGTAATGTTTCCGTTTCTAATTAACCAACCTGCGTTCAATTCTGTGTCTGTGTCTTCAAAGTCGCATAGGTAAGGTATTGTTGCTGGAACTTGTGTTGTGTAAGCTGAAACTTCGTTTGAAGCAACCGCTTCGTTAGAACCACACACTCCTGTTACTGTGATTATATATTCTGTTGCAGGAATAAGGTCTGTAAGTGTTACGTTTGCATCAGTAACTGTTACAGTTTGTGCTTCTGCGTCTTCAACTCCTACAGGATAGTATGTTACTATGTAAGAATCTGCTGAAGTTGCAGTCCAAGCAACATCAAGTGTTGTTGTTGCGTGGTTAGAAACTGTTACGCCTTGTACTTTATCGCAAAGTGAAACTACGATAGAAACATTGTCAATAGCTGCAGGAGTTACTAATTCACCTTCTGTTGTGTATCCAATCGCAGAGAAGATAACACGTTTTTGTCCTACTACGTTTCCAAGGTAAATTCTTTGTGTTTGCCATTGGTCGGAACCTGCAACTACTCCTACTGCAGAAGATAATGTTCCGCTTGATGGAAGTGGTGCTATGTCTTTTACATAAGCTCCAATTCCTCCATATACTGATGTTCCTTCTTGACGTCCTGTTACTTTCCAATCAAATACAAGTTCATATGTTAATTCTGTTTCACCGAAGTCAAAGTCTTTCCAAATATGAGAAATTGTACTTGTTGAACTTTGTGTTGCTGCGTATGTTGTTCCGTCATTTGAAATATATACTGCAGGAGCATCGTTTCCAGTTTCTTCTCCTATTGTCCAAGCATTTGGAGAGGTAGATCCTTTGCTGAAGAACCAGTTGTCTTCATCATCAAATCCTGTTTCGTAAGGAACTGCTTCTGGTTCAGCTAATGTTGTGAATGTAACTGTTGTCCATGGAGAGTTTTCATCACAAAGACTTCTTACACCAACTGTATATGTTGTTCCTGGAGCTAATTCTGTTAATTCAATAGGGTCTGTTGTTGCAAGTGAGATAGGAGAACCTCCGTCAAGATCTGCTTCTTCGCTAGAGCCTTCTACTACTACATATTCCCATGCTGTTGCAGGTCCCCAAGTTTGGAATGTAACAGTTGCTGTTGTTGACATTACATCTACTGCAGGTGCAAGCACGTTGTAAGGAGCAGGACATTCACTCCAATCTTCAACTGTTATGTTATCAACACAAGCATAGTTTGTAGCGTTTGATACAGTACTTTCAGAATAGAATGCGAATCTTACTTGTCCTGTGATAGGTTCATCATTTTCATCTACAAGTTTGAAAGCATAACGTTGCATGTTTTGAGTTAAATCAGACATGTTATGTTCTGTATCGTCATCGCCGTCAGCAAATACTAAAGCGTTTGATATATCCCAAGTTGCTCCGTTGTCAAGAGATACGAATACTATAATTTTATCGTCTGTTCCACCTGTTTGAGGAGCTGAGTTTGAACTACCATTTCTTAAAGCAAGGTCAAATGCTATTTGTTTTGGAGTCTCGTCATCTCCTAAATCTATAACAGGAGTGATTGACCAGTATTGGTATCCTGAAGATGTAGAACCATAAATTCTTGAACGAAGCATATAAGATGTATATGTTCCTGTTGTTAGAGAAGTCCAATACCAACAATATGTAGATGTAGAAGGTGTTAAGTCAGCTGTGTGAGCTATACCACTTGCAGGTAATAATCCTTGGTATCTTTCCCAACATGTTGTTGAGTAAGGAGAAGTAGTAAAGTCTTCATTCCAAGGTAATTGTAAAGCTTGACAAGGAGTAGTCAATGTTTGTGTTCCTACAACAGTAGCTTCTTCTTCACCGTCACATAATAATGAAACTGTAACTGTGTATGAAGTTTGGTGAAGGATTCCATCTGTTATTACAACAGGGAAATCATCTAATGAAAGGTTGTCAACAACTGTAGTGCCAGAAGTTGATTGGCAAGAAACTTCGTAAGTTGCTCCTTCATTTACTTCGTCTGTAAGGTTTACAGAAATAGTCATATTTCCTTCTTCATCTTCTGATGGAGATGCAACCCAATCAACTGCTAGAGTAGAACAGTTTGTTTGTGTTATGTGAATATTATCTACTTGTGGACCTGGTTGAGTACCAACAGAAGAGTCTGTTCTCCATTTGAACACCAATTGATAAATTCCAACGTAAGAAGGAGGTAAAACTATGCGTTCAGATTGCCAAGAGCTTACATAGTTTAAGTTACCTGTTACTAAATAAGCTGTATTTACAGGCATTCCGAAAGGAACCATATAAACTTGTAAGTAGTCGCAGCAAGATTCTCCGTAAGCTTTCCAATCAAATGAAACTACAGTTTCTGCTGCAGGAGCTAATGAAACCAACATTGTAGCAAAAGCCTCTGTTGAAGTGTTAATAGCGTAACCTGCAGTTGCTCCGTTGTCAGTACTTATATATAAAGCGCCACCATTTTCTGTAGGGTTTCCAGCTTCATCAAAAGTATTGTTTACTGCTGTTCCTATGTGCCAAACGTTTGTTGAGTTAGAAGAGAATTCTAACACAGGAGTAGTTTCAGGAGTATCAAAGTCCATGTGAACAGGAGTAGGATAAGCAATAGGAATAGTTACTATAACAACTTCAGACCATTCACCACCGCACGCTTGTTGTGCAGCAAATGCGTATGTTGAACCAGCTGTAAATCCTTCTATCGCATAAGGCAATGGGTCTTCATAAGAGATAGAAGCTGTTGTTCCACTTTCAGGGTCAAATTCATCACCTTCTGATATTTCAGCATAAGATATTGTAACGCCATCTTCTGTTATGTTACCATTGTTATAAGATACGTAAACAACTTGGTCACCAGGCACTACTGATAATCCATATACGTCTGGACAAGCAGGGATTTCGCTAATTCTGAAATCATCAATATAGAATGTAGAAGATTGTTGTCTAACTGCAAGAGCTATACGTGTGTATCCTTCAAATTCATTCAAGAATACTTCTGCCATATTGTATTCTCCAGTTATTGTACCTTGAGTGTTGATAGTAGTAAGTAATGTGAAGTTTGTAGTATCTGCCATTGCAGAGTAATCTGTTTCACTTACGTTCATAGCATATACATCTATAACAGGAGAGTTTGTGTTTGAACTTATTTTATATTGGAAGTTCACTCTTTCGTTTCCTGTTAATTCAAAGATTGGACTAATCATCCATTCAGAGAAATCGTATGCTGTTGTAGATGTTGTTCCGTAGAAATACAACGCTTTTGAGTTTGTTGTTGTTGAATCTGTTACTATAGGAAGTCCATTACCAGAAGAAATAGAACTCCAATAGTAAGATGAATAACCACCATTAATATTATACCAACAGTGAGGAGCTGTTCTGTTTGCTCTTGCAGAGTCTTGTATTGCTACAAATGATACTGTTTCGAAGTCTTCTAAATAAGGGAATTCAGAAACAGGATAACAATAAGACCATGCTGTGAATGTGTTTGACATTACTGCCAAATCACCAGAACAATCTGCTGTTACTCTATAATCAACTCTTGATGAATAAGGAAGATCTGTGATAACAACAGGACTTTCACTTTGAACTGAATACCAAGTTGTGTCGCCAGCGTATCTATATTCTACTAAATATTCAGCGCCTTCGTTTAATTCATCTACTACATTAACTGTCATAGTAGCACTTCCACCTGCGTCTTCGTGAGATACTTCAAATTGATTTACTCTCGCACAAGGTGTAGAGAAAATATAAAGATTATCTATTGATGCAGCAGGATCACTTCCAGCGCTACCATCATTTCTCCAAGAAATTACAAGTTGATAAACTGTAGGTTCTAAATCGTTAGGGAAAGGAATAGCAACTCTTGTCCATTCGTTTGTGTTTGAGTTAGTACCACCTATTACGTTAGAAATAGAGTTAGAAGTAGGAAGGGCTGCTCCAAGAGGATACAATGACACTCTTACATCGTCATAACTTAATTCTCCTACTGCACGATAATCAAATTCTATTCCGTAGTAACTACCTTCTTCTACGTTTATTAAAGCAGAAAGGTGACTACTTTGTGCAGCGTGAGTGTATGAGTTTGATGCACCTTGGTCGTTACTGATATATAATCCATTTCCAGAGACTTCTCCTTCTCCGTCTTCGGCATTTGCACGTGCACCAATAGGACCTAAATACCAATGGTTACTACCATTATTATTTACTGTCCAAAGTTCCAAACTTGATAAATCTTCTAAATCATCAAAGTTTTGTTCGTATGGTATTTCAAGATAGTTGTCTTCTGTTGGTAAAGTAAGTACGTTTATTATTCTTTCAGGGCTATTGCTTTCATCGCATATTGTCCAAAGTTTTATTTGGTATCTTGTGTATGAATCAAGTCCTGTTAATTCATAAGAAAGGTCTGTTATGTTTGTACTTACTTCAGTCCATTCTTCTTCTTCAAGTGTTTTATATGCTAAACCAAATGTTGTAGAACTTTCGTCCATTGCTTCCCATGAAATAAGAACTCCATCTGTTGTTATATCAGATGCTACTATTGAAGTAGGAGGATAACAAAATCCTTCCAATGGAGCCATTTCAAACATTGTTACAGGAACACCTGATCTAGTTGATGTAGATGATGGAACTGTTGTAATAAAATATTCCTCACTATCATCATAGTCATAAACCGATGTACCAACAGAAGAGGCTTGTCTAAAATATGGATAACTTCCATAAGTGTTTCCATCTCTTATGACAGCAACAAGTAAATTGCCTGCTCCTGTATATACAAAAGGAGTTGTTAATTCAAAAGTATTTCGCCCACTTGTCCAAGTGCAAGGTCCTGTATATACTTCTGTAAAATCTGTTCCTACCTGAAAGCTATTAATAGAAGTATTATCTACCTCTTTCATATAAATTTTAAGAGTACCTTCATTCCAAGAACCACTCGAAACATAATAGCTCATACTCATTATCAATCCCGGACTCAAAGAAGACGCAGGATAAAGTGATTCTGAAAATGAATTCTCATAATTCATGTACGACGGTACATAGTACGACGTCGTTGATGATGTTGAATCGCCGACAACTACATTGTTAGTTTGTGCCGACAATTGCATGGCAAAGATAATAGCCATTGCAAATAATAATAGTCTTTTCATAATTTTACTATTGGTTAATACTAAATAAATTCAGGCTTCAAATTTAGCATATTATTTTTATATAGCAAAGAAAAGTACTTCTTTTTGAAAAAAAATTTTAAGACAATATTTTAAAATACTGATAAAACAAAGGAAAATGAATAAAAAAATGATTTATTTAAATTCCTAAGAAAAAAAATTTTTTTCCTTAGGAATATTTTTTTTTCTCTTAGGAATATTTTTCTAAAGCTAAGAAAAAAAAGAGCGACTCTTTTTAAAGAATCGCTCT
>CALCUN010000032.1 GCA_937906975.1 uncultured Bacteroidales bacterium | reverse complement strand
AGCACTAACTAAAAGTGCGAATAACAAAATGTGTTTTTTCATACTTACTAATTTTTAATAATTCTTTTATAATCTGCAAAGATACAATTTTTCTTTAAAGAATTCTTATTTTCTATTGTTTTTTGGTAATTGTATCTTTTAACAACATCAAACGATTTACTACATTCACCTCACTTACTCCTGAATCAAAGTCTAATGAAAGCAAGCTTAAATCAGGATAAAGTTGCTTGATTTTGTTTTCAACTCCCTTACTTATTATATGATTTGCAATACAGCCAAAAGGTTGCAAACTAATAACTCCGTCAGCTTTGTTTTTAGCAAGAGATATTATTTCTGCAGGTAAAGCCCATCCTTCTCCAAATTGTGCAACCAAAGGAATTACATTCTTTACATCTTCTGCTAATTCATAAATATCTTCTAATGGAGAATAGTATCTAAATTTAGACATTATTGAGTTAAATCTTGAGATTTCCTTTTTAACAATTCCATAAATCAACTTCATAATAGGATTAGGAATGCTTGAAGTATCTAAATTATTTTCAAGTTTCGCATCTCTATTAACAAAGAATTGTGTCATAAATGGAGTTAATGTAGGTGGTATTACCTCTATTTTTTGACTCATTAACCAAGAAATGATGTTTTGATTGGCAAATGGGTGGAATTTCAAGAAAATTTCTCCTACTATACCAACCTTTTTCCTTTCTATATATTCACTTGGTAATAATGAATTAAACTCTTTTACTGCTTCTTTAAGCAATGCAATCAAGGCTTTTCTGTCTTTTTTCAACACAATAAGCTTTGCTCTTTCCAAGTATTGATTTTTCAATTCTAATGCTATGTTTGGATTATCTATTCTCACAGCAGTTGAATGATATATCTTTGAAAGACTATCACCAAACAACATTGCATCAAAAGCAATCACTATTATAGATTTGTAATCTAATTTAAAGCCCGGTTGATTTATGTGAACATTACTTGACATTGTTGCAGAGATAACAGGAACTTGAGAAAAGCCTGCATCAACAAGTGCTTTGCGTATAACAGCATAGTAATTTGATGCTCTACATTGCCCTCCTGTTTGAGTAATTCCAACAGCGGTTTTACTCAAATCATATTTTCCAGAAGAAAGTGCCTTAATCATATCTCCTACAATAAGAGTTGCAGGATAGCAAACCTCATTATTAGAATATTGCAAGCCTAAATCAGCAGATTTTTGGTCGCTCAAAGGCAATACTTCTAACTTATACCCACTCAAAGCAAAGACTTCTGGCAATAAAGGAGAAGCATAATCTGTAAAGAACGGTGCAAGAATTGTTCTTTCCTTATCTTCAACCTCAAATGTCTTTGTATCAACAAATGCTTCTATAGTCTTAGTGTTTGCTGTCTTTTGTTTCAAACTTTCTAAAAGGCTTCTTATTCTCAAACGCATTGAACCTACATTATTGATATCATCAACCTTTATTATAGTACACGATTTGTTGTTACGTTTTAAAAGATGTGTTATTTCATCTAAAAGGAAGGCATCAGGACCACAGCCAAAAGAAGTAATTTGCGCATAGTTTACCTCATCGTTTTGAGTAGTTACCCATTTTGCTGCCTTAACTATTCTATTCATATAAGTCCATTGTGAAAGCATATAAGTATCTTGCATATCAAAATCATTATCCACTCTCACAATATCATCACTTATAACACAAGCTCCAAGAGATGAAATAATATCACTTAACTTATGTTGTATTAAAGAGTCAGTATGATATGGTCTTGCAGCCAATAAAATTATTGGTGTTTTACTTGCCTTTGCTTTTTCGAAATATTCTTTGGCTTTGTTTTGTAAATCTAATTCGTATTGATGTTGTGCTTGCAGTGCTTTTTCAAATGCTTTTTTAAGTTGTGCTTTTGAGTATTTAAAAGTCTTTGTTTCGTTAGATAGAGTCTTGAAATAGATTTCGCAATTTTTGAAAAGAAGATTCTTATCTTTGAAAGTAAAAACAGGATTGTCTATTTTAATATCTGTATTATCGTAAACAGATAGTTGACTCTTTATTAAAACGCTATAAGAAGAAACTATAGGACAATTATATGAGTTTGCTACATTTTCACTTTCCTTTTTCTCAAAAACAACGTATGGAAAGAAAATATGTTTTAGTCCTTTTGCAACAAGATTGTCTATATGTGAGTGAACTAATTTAGCAGGGAAACAAATGTTTTCACTCATCACTTGTTTCAAACCTTTTTCATAATTAGAATAGGTTGATAAATCACTTAACACAAGTTCTATATCAAATTCAGAGAACAAAGCTTCCCAAAAAGGAAAGTCCTCAAACATATTCAATACTCTTGGTACTCCTAATTGAAGTTTTGGATTTGAGAGTTTTTTGCTTTCAAACACTCTTTCCAATTTATAAGTATAGATATTATCTCCTTTTTCCGATTCAGCTTTTGAAGAGAATACCTTTTCACACTTATTGCCTGAATGATATGTTTTATTGTTTTCAAAAGTATATTTAGTAACAAGACATTGATTTTCGCAGCCCCTACAATTCAATTCCTTTGAAGTAAAGGCTGAAACCTTGCTTGTGAAAGTTGTTTTCAAAGAATTATTATCGTATTTCTCTTTTGCGTGAATTGCACATCCGTAAGCTCCCATCAGCTCTGGAGTTTGGCTACGATAAACCTTTAATCCCAACATATTTTCCAAAGCTTTCACAATGCTATCATTGCGCATTGTTCCTCCTTGTACAACGATGTTTCTTCCTATATTAAGGGAATTAAGTTTCAAAACTTTGTATAAGCAGTTTTTCACAACAGAATAAGCCAATCCTGCTGATATATCTGCAACGCTTGCGCCTTCTCTTAAAGATTGTTTAACCTTTGAATTCATAAAAACAGTACAACGAGTTCCTAAGTCGCAAGGATTTTTTGCTAAACAAGCTATTTGTGCAAATTCTGCTACAGGATAAGAAAGCGAATTAGCAAAATTCTCTATAAAAGAACCACAACCAGAAGAGCAAGCTTCGTTTAGTTCTATTTTATTTAAAACTCCATCTTCTATAAACAAAGCTTTCATATCTTGTCCTCCAATATCAAGAATAAAATCAACATCTGGACATAGAGTTTTTGCAGCTTTGTAGTGAGCAATTGTTTCAACAACCGAACATTCCATAGAAAAGGCAGTCTTAATCAACTCTTCTCCATAGCCTGTTGAGCAAGCAGCAACTATATTTATGTTAGCATTGTTTTTTTCGCAAGCTTGCATCATACGTTCTATCGCTTGCTCAACTGCTTTCAAAGCATTACCGCCATTTCTGCTGTAATCAGAAAATATTATATTGCTTTCGCTATCTGTAAGAACAAGCTTTGTTGTTGTAGAACCCGAATCTATTCCAAGGAAACAATCCCCTTTAAAATCTTTTAACGACCTTACCTTCTCTCCTTTTGCTTTTTCTTTTCTCCACTCTTGCAATTCTTCTTCGTCTTTAAAGATTACATCTAACCTATTATTGATATTTTCAGATGTTGTTTGAGTATTTGATACTTTTTCTATCAATTCCTCTATATTTATTACAAGCCCTTTTTCTCCGTCTGTGAAAACACAACCCATTGCAGGAATAAGATTAGAGTTTTCAAGTTTTATGAAATCTGTTTCATCAAGTTCTAAAACTCTTGCAAAAGCTTCTCTTAGGGATTTAATATATGTTAAAGGCCCTCCACAGAATAAAATCTTTGGATTTATCTGCATACCTTTTGAAAGTGAAGATACAACTTGCAGAGCAATAGCATTAAAGATTGAAACTGCAATATCTTCTTTTGAAACTCCTCTTGCTACAAGGTTTTGAACGTCTGTCTTTGAGAAAACACCACAACGCGAAGCAATAGGATAAATATGCTTTGAGTTTTGTGCAAGTCTATCAAGTTCATCTACATCTACTCCAAGTATTAACGCCATTTGGTCTATGAAAGCACCAGTACCTCCCGCACAATTACCATTCATACGCATCACAGGTAAGGAAGAAGTTTTTGAAAAGAAGATTATCTTTGAGTCTTCGCCACCTATGTCAATTATAGAGTTAATATCCATTGAGAAATGTTTAACAAAATTTGACACAGCAATGACTTCTTGAATAAATGGCACGTTTAAGCGTTCCGATATTCCGAATCCAGCAGAGCCTGTTATGATTATTTCTAAT
>CALCUN010000031.1 GCA_937906975.1 uncultured Bacteroidales bacterium | reverse complement strand
ATAACCTTTGACATCTCAAAAGTTATTGCATCAACAAAAGCACTTTCTTGTTCAATTCTTTTATTCAATTCTATTATATCCATAATTCTCTAAATGTAATTCACATTTCACAAAGGTAAAAACGTATCTACACCTTTATTTATTATAAACTTCAATTTGCAAAGGTAAAAAATATTGAAATATTTCTTTGCTTTATTAAAATATTTCTTAGGTTTATTTTTTTAATCCTTAGATTTTTTGATTGAAATATTTTGGTGCATTATTATTTTTTTGTACTTTTGCCGACTTAAAAGTGTGAAAAGTTTAATAATATTTAGAAATAAAGAAAGTAAGTTATGAAAAGCAGAAAGTTACTCTTAAGTTTAGCAGTTTTCTTTCTTGTTGGAGCTTTCGCTCCAGCCAAGGCGACTCCTATTACAGCAGTAGAAGGAGAAGAAGTTGTTGATTCAACCATCACAGGTTGGCATCAAATAGGACCAAACAACGTAGCAGGACGTGTACGCACTATAATGTTTGACAAATTCAACGATGGCGTTATCTATGCGTGTTCACCAGCAGGCGGATTGTTTGTAAGTGTAAATGATGGTAACAATTGGCAAGAAATACCTCTTGGAGAAGGAGAAAATCGTTCTTACGTTGCCACTTCAATAGCACAAGATGACAATGGTGTTCTTTACGTAGGAACAGGAGAAGGTGTTTATTCTGAATCAGAAGCAGGAAAAAAACACTTCAAAACAGGTTTACCAGGAAATGGTGTTTACAAATCAAGCGAATTTGATAAACTGTGGGCAACAAGCCTTCAAACAGACGAAGAAAAATATCAATTTGTTGCAAACAACATCGTATTCGCTCAAATGGAAGGCACAGTTCCTGAAAAATACAACATCATGGACGAATGGTTCTACATAAACGACATGGTATTCTCTGGTGGTAAACTATTTGTTGCGACAAAAAATGGAGGTTTAAAAGTTTATGCAAACGGAACTTGGAGCAATGAATCAATAGAAGGTAATGCTAGCGTAAACGTTATTGATATAAAAGCATCAAAAGAAGGGAAAATAGCAGTTGCTTACTTCTTTAATAATGACGCAGCAATAGCAGTAGCAGAAAATGCTGACTCTCCTTTCTCAAATTCTTTAACAAAAAGTCGTATTAATTTAAATAGCGATGATATTGTTAACAACATAGAAATCGCATTCTCATTAAAAAATTCTAAACTATACGCTTTAATCAATTATTACAAAGCAACAGATCAAGGATACTATTCTAACGAAGCTATCTACAGAAATACAGAAGGAACTAATTGGGAAAAAGCAACACCAGCTTCTTTCGCGTTAGGTACATCTGAAGGTATGTCAATAGCAATCAACGATAGAGATGAAGAATACGTTTATGCAGCAGGACAAAGCGTAGTATCAGGTTTCAATGCTAACAACGATCCAATCTATTACTACAATACAATAGCAAGTAGCATGTATGACAGAATCAGCGGAAGCTATGTAGCACCAGGAATACATGCAATAGAATTTGATCCAAACCCAGAAACAGCAGAAGACTCAACAAAAATATATCTTGCAACAGATGCAGGTATCTACATCTACAAAAAAGATGAAATGACTCAATTTGAAATGTGGCATGCTTCAAACAAAGGATTAGTAAGTGCACAATACTATAACGTAGCTTCTACAAACGATGGAGCAGTATTTGGCGCAGCACAAAGTAATGCGATAAGTTACATTCCAACTCCAAACACTGATTTAAAATCAGCAGAAATAATTTGGTCACCAAACAGCACAGGATATGCTGCAATAGCAAATGAAGTTACTCCTTACTCTTGGGATATTGCTTCTCAAACAGGAAACAACGTTGTAGCCTCAGCTATTCACCAAACTTTACCTCTTGTAAAAAAACCTGTTATCTTATCAAGACCATACATGGCATTAACAAGAACATATAGTGATAACAATGACTATGAATCAATAAACGACCAAACATGGAACTATGGTTCAGGAACAAACCTTTCATTCTTACATCCAAACATAACAGCTTCTCCTGAAAAATCATCATTCATTACACCAATGGCATACTGGGAATCATTCAATGCACCAGTTGAAACAAGAGATTCTGTTTATTTAAAACTTAATGATAAACTTACAGTAAGAAGAAACGGAACAAACTACATGTACAGCCATGGTTTTGAATTAAAAGATGGAGACTCTGTTTTAGTTCAAAGCAATAGTATAGATTATCCTTTCTTCCATATATTAACAGCAGAAGAATATGGTTCACACGTTTCAGATTACACAGGAGAAGAAGTATTGAACATAGAAACAACAGAAGACACAGCAATACTTGTTTCAAATCCTATTCAAGCAAGATTATTCTTAGGAGGAACAAATGGTTTGTATTTATGTAGTCAAATAATGAACTTTACAAAAACATACCAACCAAACAACACTGCATCTCTACCTTGGATAAAAGTATTACATTTCTCTACATTAGAAGAAGGTAAGAATCAAATTCGCGCAATCGCACCTTCTAAAAACGGAAACACTTTATTAGTATCAGTTGATGTAACAAGCAACAATTCTTCTTCTACTAAATTATATAGAATTTCAGGATTGAATCAATACAATTTAGGAGACTTAACAACATTTAGTGCAACATTCACTGACTGTGATAAATTCACTAAATCAGAAATAAGAACATTTGACAGAAGCATTTCTTCAATCGTTTACGGAGAAGATTCAAACGTAGCTATCATAACATTACAAGGATACAATCCAATAGACGCTAACATATATCGTGTAGAAAACATTAACGCTGAAAACGTAGAAGACATAGTATTTACTCCTATAGCATTAGGCGACAACAGCACAAAACCTGTTTACACAGCATTAATCGAAACAGTAAGTTCTAATGGTTTAACAGCATACGTTGGAACAGACGATGGAGTTTACAAAACAACAGACTACACTGCAAACACAGTAGTATGGGAAAAAGAAGCAAACATACCTTCAGTACCTGTTTACGACTTATTCCAACAAACTGCAAACTTACCATCTATCCAATTCACAACTTACATTGCAACAAATGCAACAAATAACGTTTACAGTGAAACAAAATATCCAGGAGCAATTTACGCTGCAACTTACGGAAAAGGATTGTTTATGAACTATGACAACATATCAGAAGAACATCCAGAACCAGTAAGTTTGAACACAGTAGAACAATTAGCTTCAACAAACGTAGATTTATATCCTAACCCTGCACAAAACAGAACAACTTTGAGTTATACATTATCTTCTTCATCAAATGTTACACTTAACATCTATGACATAAACGGAAGATTAATATCAACATTAAACAAAGGAAATCAAGGAGCAGGCGTACACACACAAGAAATATCATTAAACTCATTAGATAAAGGTGTGTACATGATACAAGTCTTAACAAACCAAACATCAAAAGCTGTTAAATTGATTGTTCAATAACAAACAACAACATAATGATAGGACGGAGTTTGTTAAACTTCGTCCTATTTTTTTATAATCCTAACAATAAGAAATATTTTTCTTAGTTATAATAATATTATGAAAAGAAATATTTTAATAATCCTCGTAGTTTTACTATCCACCTCGGGAGTTAAATCTCAAATTGGTGGAAGTGCAATTTATTCCGTACTTACCTTGCAATCCTCTGCGAAAACCGCAGCATTAGGCATGGACTTTCTACCTTGTTTTACGGAAGATGTAAGTGCAATCATAAACAATCCTTCAACAATCAGCGAAAGAAATCACAACGACATAGGCATTACCTACACTTCTCTATTCAATGGCATCAACCAAACCTCATTAGCATACAGCCATAGCATTGATAAAATTGGGAATTTAGCACTTGGAGTGCAATATCTCAATTATGGCAGTTTCGATATGACAGAAGAAAACGGCGATGTAGTAGGAAAATTCACAGCAGCCGATTACGTATTCACCCTTTCTTGGGGTAAAATGTTGGATTCCAATGTCTTTATTGGAGCAAACCTTAAACCCGTTTTCTCACAATATGAATCCTATAATGGATTTGCCTTAGCAATAGACCTTGCTGCAAGTTACCAATCCTCAGATCGTACTTGGGCTTTATCTCTTATGGCAAGAAACATGGGAAAACAAATCAAAAAATTAGCAAACGAAGACTTTTCTTTACCTTTTGACCTACAACTATCTGCAAGCAAGAAATTAGAACACGCACCACTAACTGTATATGCTGCAATCACAGACCTACACCGATGGAACCTAAGAGAAGACGATCCTCTCAATCCAAGAGATGAAATAGACTTAAACGGAGAAATTACAAAAGAAAACAAATTTGTTGGAATCATTGACAACGCATTCCGACACCTACAAATAGGAGTAGAATTTACACCATCAAAATATTTTTACATAGCAGCAGGCTATTCATGGAAAAGAAACAGAGAGATGCAAATAAATGATGCCTTTTCAATAGCAGGGCTTTCATACGGAATAGGCATAAACTACTCACGCTTTCGTCTCTCCTACTCTCGCAACGAGTATCACCGTTACGGAGCACCTAATTACATAAGTCTTTTGATAAATATTTAAAATAAAATTGGCGACTGAAATTCAGCCGCCAATAAATTTAAATTTAAAAACAATTATGAAAAAATTAATATTAAATTAGTTCGTGGATTACTAATCCTGAACGTAATTTCGGTTCAAACCAAGTAGTTTTTGGTGGCATGATATTGCCTGAATCAGCTATGTTTATCAATTGTTGCATTGAAACTGCATATAAAGCAAAGGCAACTTTCATTTCTCCGTTATCTACTCTTCTTTGTAATTCACCTAATCCTCTGATACCTCCAACGAAGTCAATTCTCTTAGAAGTTCTTAAATCCTTTATGTCTAATACTTTGTCAAGTACGTTGTTTGAAAGGATTGTTACGTCTAATACTCCGATAGGGTCGTTATCATCGTAAGTTCCTTCTTTAGCTGTCATTTTGTACCATTCACCACCTAGGTACATTGAGAACTCGTGTAATTTTGCTGGTTTGTAGATTTCTTTTCCTGCTTTTTCTACAACGAATGTATCGTTAAGTTTTGCAAGGAATTCTTCTTCTGTAAGACCATTTAAGTCTTTAACTACACGGTTGTAGTCAATGATTTTTAATTGAGAATCTGGGAATATAACTGCCATGAAGTAGTTGTATTCTTCGTTTCCTGTGTGGTTAGGGTTAGAAGCTCTTCTTTCTTGTCCAACTCTTGCAGCAGCAGCAGTTCTGTGGTGTCCGTCAGCTACGTAAAGAGCAGGAATTTCTTTTTCAAATATTTCTTCTATTCTTGCAACAGTTTTTTCGTCTTCGATTACCCAGAAAGTGTGTCCGAATCCGTCTTCTTTTGCTATGAAATCGTAAACTGGTTTTTCGTTTTTAACGATATTTTCTACCATTTGGTCGATTTCTTGGTGAGCAGGATAAGCAAAGAATACAGGTTCAACGTTAGCATTTGTGATGTTTACGTGAATCATACGGTCATCTTCTTTATCTTTTCTTGTAAGTTCGTGTTTTTTGATAACGTTGTTGAAGTAATCATCAACGTGAGCACAACCTACGATACCGTATTGTGTTCTTCCGTCCATTGTTTGAGCATAGATGTACAATTTTGCTTTGTCATCTTTTACTAACCAACCTTTTTGTTTAAAGTCGTTGAAGTTTTCTACAACCTTGTCATAAACTTCTTGTGAGTGTTCGTCTATTCCTTCTGCTAAGTCTATTTCTGCTTTTGTAACGTGAAGTAATGAGTATTGGTTTCCGTCAGCTTCTACTCTTGCTTCTGCTGAATTCATTACATCGTATGGACGTGATGCTAATTGTGCAGCAATTTCCACTGGTGGTCTAAGACCTCTAAATGCTTTTACTCTTGACATATCTTTGTTTTTGTTGTTAATAATTTCAAAATCTTTTGCAAATATAGGCATTTTTTTTATATTTGCAGTTTATTTTAAAGTATTTGACGTTGAAAACAAAATTTGACCCAAAAATATACTTATTATCACTCCTAATAGTGGGGATTTTTTCGGCTTGTTCTACTACCAAAGATAAGTGGATAAACCGTCAGTATAATAGTATCGTAGCTCATTATAATGCTTGGTGGAATGGCAACGAAGCATTAAAGGAAGGAGTGAAGAATTTGGAGAAAAATCACAAGGATAATTACACCGAAATTTTACCTATTTACAAACTTGGAACAAAAGAAAACATTACCTCTATCAAAGCAAACACTGACCGTGCTATTGAAAAGGGAAGCAAGGTTATTCAAAAATATTCCATGAAGTTTTCAGGCGTTGAGAAAAACCCTCAAATAGATGACGCTTATTTGTTAATGGGAAAAGCTTGCTTTTACGCACAAGACTACAATGCTGCAATGGCTACCTTTAATCTTCTTATAGCTCAATACAAGGATAAAAAGGAAAGTTATGAGCCTATGATATGGCTGGCTTTAACTCATTGCAAAACAGGAAATCATAGCGAATGCGATATTTTACTTGACCAAGTTAAGAATAAGATTGACGAGGGGAATGCTCCTAAGAAATTGAGAAATTTCATGAATCTCGTATATGCAGAAAACGCTTTAATGCAAGGCAAAAACGCTGTAGCAATAGAATATTTTGCAAAGCGTAAATTCTCACCTTTTGAAAAGAATCTCAACACTCGTTTAATGTTTATCAAAGGTCAAATTTACCAAAAAGCAGATGAATACGAGCAAGCGACAAGCCTTTTCAAAAAAGTAGCACGCCGAGCAGGAGAATACGAAATGGAATTTGCCTCTCGATTAAATATTGCAATGTGTTACGACCCTAAGAAAAGCAATAGCCGTCCAATTATCTCTCAATTAGAAAAGATGTTGGAAGATAAAAAGAACATAGAATACAAAGACCAAGTCTATTACGCATTAGGCGAGGTTTATTTTAGAGATAAAAACGTAGACAAAGCATGTTTGCAATGGGAAGAAAGCTCTGCAGCATCTACCTCAAATAGTATTCAAAAAATCACTTCATGTTTAAGAGCTGCCGACACATATTTTGAAGTTTTAGAAAAGTATGAGAAAGCTCAAATGTACTATGACACAGCTCTTGCTGTGATGCCAAAAACCCATGACAAGTATAAAAGCATAGAAAGCAGACAAAAAGTTTTGACAAACCTTGTAACAAATTTGCGATGTATAGAAAGATGGGATAGTTTGCTTGCAATGAGTGTGATGAGTGAGGCAGAACTTAACTCAAAAATCAACTCTTGGATAGAAGAATACAAACGTATTCAAAAAGAAAAAGAAGAAGCAGCAAAGAAAGCACAAGCCTTGGCTGCAAGCATGGCAGGAATGACAAACTACTCTCAATTTAACAACAGAAACTCTTGGTATTTCTACAATAGTTCCACAGTTCAAGTTGGGCAATTGGAGTTTAGAAGAATTTGGGGCGAAAGAAAATTAGAAGATAATTGGAGAATTAGCCACAAAGAAAGCGAATTTGACTTTGATGAAATGGCAGAAATGGTAGATGAAAATGGAAACCCAATAGATTCTACATCTGCAAAAGGTGGTGGAAAAACAAAAAATAACGATCCAGCCACAAGAGAATACTACACCAAAGACATACCATTCTCACAAGGAGCAAAAGACACAGCAAACGCAGAAATCGCAGAAGCGCTATTGTCTGCAGGATATATTTACTATCAAGGCTTAAACAATTATGGCAAAGCGATAGAAACATTCTTGGAATTGCACCGCCGATACCCAACTCACAAAAATGTTTTACCTTCCTCCTATCATTTATACAGGCTTTACGACAAAATAGGTCAATATCCAAATTCTAATTTCTATAAAAACAAAATTCTAAACGAATATCCCGATAGCGAATTTGCGATGATGATAAACAATCCTGACTATTGGGAAGAATTAGCCAAAAGCAACGAGAATGCAGAAAAGATGTATGCAGATGTATATAGCACATACTTAGATGACAAATACCAAGAAGCAATCACAAAGAGCGAAAAGGTAATAGATAGTCTAAAATTTGGACCATACATTCCAAAACTTCTTTATGTACAAGCCCTTGCCAAAGGAAGAATCTATGGAATTGACACCTTGGCAATGGATTTGAACCTAATACTTCACAACTACACCGAAAGCGAAATCGCACCTATGATAGAGAGTCAATTAAAACACTTAGCCGCAGCATATCCTGATGGAAAAATTGACTTGACTTACACACCTAAAGCTAAGGAAGAAAAAAACAATTCAAACAAAGAAGAAAACACCTCTAATGAAAAAAATGGCAAAGACGAGAAAGTAAACAAGGACGACATACTTGATGCAGAAACCTTAGTGTTTAGATATAGAGATATGAAACATTACTATGTTTTGTTATTTGATGAGGACAAGATTGACGCTCTTGAATTGGAAAGAAACGTAAATGCTTATAACGATAGCCTATATCCAAACTACAATCTCAGCACAATGGCCATGCTCTTTACGATGACAAAACAGATGTTGAGCGTAAGAGAGTTTGCAAACAAAGAACAAGCAATGCAATACTATAACGCAATGCAAGAAGAAGGCTCACCACTTGCAAAATACGACAAAAAAAGTTTCAATCACTTTATAATCTCAACACAAAACTATCCAACATTCTACAATCGTCAAAACATAGAAGCATATTTGAAGTTCTTTAAGTTAATGTATTTAAAAAATTAAAAAGATATGAAGTCAAGTTATTTATTATTCTACTTTTCAAAATTGAGCATATTTGCAATGATAATATGTTTCATAACTCTATTTGCACGATTCTTTGTGCCAGCAGAATTTCTAAGTGAAAATTTACCTTATTACATAGTGCTATTCTATGTAATGACAGCCCTATGTTATGTTTTCTTGTATAAGAACAGAAAAACCAACTTTGTACCAACATTTATGATAACTAAAATCTTAAAATTCTTAGTTTACATATTTGTTTTGATAATATTATTGTTATTAGAGGTAGAAACAAATGTTAAATTTGCGGTATCGTATGTAGTGATTTGTTTCTCGTTTATAGTATTTGATACAATAACAATCAATCAACTTTCAAGAAGAGAGGCCGAAGAAGAAAAACAATTAAAAAATAAAGATAAAAATGAATAAGAGATTAAGTAAAAAAGCCTTTGCTTTATTAGCATTCTCAGCATTGGTATTTTGTTCATGCCAAGAGGAGTTTCCACAAGACGATTTAATAGAAGGAAAATGGAAATTAGAAAGTGTGGTAAATGATGCAAACGCAACAGAATGCGAAAAGAAAGCATACATAGAGTTTTCAAAATATGTTTATGAAGGAGCCGACAGAAAACTTTACAAAGCAAGTTATTGCGACATTCCAGAAGATGCAGAAAACCCAGATGAGCCTATAATAATAGAAAATACTTATAGTATAATCTTGGATAGTTTGATAATCGTAGATGAACACCGCGACACAAAGAAGTATATCATTGAACACATAGACAAAACCTCAATGACTCTTCTTGACAAGTATCAATCGCCAACAAATTACGTAAGAGCAGATTAAGAATTGGAAACTTGGGGACTTTGGGGCTTATTTTTAGGGAGTTTATTAGCCTCAACAATCATACCATTCTCCTCCGAAGCATTACTTGTAGGAGCAATAGCGATAGGAAACAATATTTGGTTGTGCGTTCTTATTGCCGCAATAGGAAATAGCATAGGAGGAATGATTTCGTTTTATTTAGGACGCTTAGGAAAGTGGGAATGGTTAGAGAAGTTCTTTAAAGTAAAAAGAGAAAAGATAGAAAACTTCAAAACAAAAATAGAAAAATACAAAACAATAGCAGCATTCTTTGCTTGGCTTCCTGTAGTAGGAGATTTAATAGCAGTAAGCTTAGGATTTATGAGGCTTTCGCCTGTGAAATGTTGCCTTTTTATGACAATAGGACGCCTTTGCAGATTTGCCGTTGTTGGAAGTATGATGACGTTTTTTAATTAAGAAAAACTTATGAACATAAAAAGACTACTAACCTTAACAATGATATTTTTCATTCCATATCTTGCCAACGCACAAGAAATGGATATTGCAGATAGTTTAGAGTTTGAAATGAACCTTCTGCGATTGGATATAGACAAACTAAACGAAGAAATTTCTGAATTAAAGAATAAAAACGAAAAACTTCGCAATAGAAACAAAGAATTATTACTAAAAAATGACACACTCTTAGTAGTAAACAAAGAAATTCAACAACAATTGCAAGAAAAGAACACTTTGTTGGAAGATAAAATAAAACTCTTGCAACAAAAAGAAATTCTCTTTGCTGAAAAAGAACAAGTATATAAAGATGCTATTAGTTCCTCAAACGTAGATAAAGCAAAAATTGAAGGACTGCTTGAAGCAAAAAACGTAAACTTAGAAGGCAAAGACAAAGAAATACAATTATTACAAAAAAGCATTAACGAAAAAGAAAATTACATTTCCACAAAAGATGAGCAACTGCAAAACATCTCAGCAGAGCGTGATAAATATTTCCAAATGTCAGATACGCTTCGCGAAAAGCTTAAAGCCGCAGAGATTGTCATAATGCAAAGAGAAGAAGAACTTAAATACACACGCCAAAGAGCCGAAGCAGCCGAAGAAAGAGTAGCAATAGCAACCAATAGAAAGAAAAAAGTAAGAGTAATACAAGGAATGGCAATGCGACTCTACCCAACACCAGAATGGACCATTCAACCAAGAATGGCAAACGATGGAGTAACCACCGAAAACACTATATTAAATAAAAATTCAGGTAGCGTAGAGTTTGATTTAATAGTTGGAGCCTCACTAATGCTTTGGGATATGTCGCATTATACCCCAAAATTTTCACAAGACTTAGGACTTTATGTAGGATTTGGCGGAAACAACATATTTAAGAACTTTTATATTGGCCCATCTTATAAGTTTCTTGATTTCTTTCACCTAACTGCAGGGTTGAATATAGCACAATATGAAATTTTAGCAAACCCTTGGCAAGAAGGAGACGTACTTCCTGGCGGTTGGTCAATACCTACAACAAAGGAATGGAAAGTTACAGCTTTTATTTCCCTATCATTTGACCTTGAATTTATCTCTTACATAGGTAAAAAGTAGAAAAAAAGATGAAAATCCTTATAAAACAAGTCTTATTACAAGACAAAATAGTAGATATACTAATAAAAGACAATTTAATCTCAGAAATATCTACCACAATCAACGATTCAGAAGCAGAGGTCTTTGATGCAAAAGATTTAGCGGTAGTTCCACCCTTTTACAATATGCACACACATTCCTCAATGAGTCTTTTAAGAGGATATTGTGAAGACCTACCCCTATTTGATTGGCTAAACAATATTTGGAAACGTGAAGCAGAACTCACCTCCGAAGACATCTATAACGGAACTCGCCTTGCAATTCTTGAAATGATAAAAAGCGGAACAGTTTTCTTTGCAGACATGTATTGGCATCACGCCTCCATTATAAAAGCATGCCAAGAAATGGGAATAAGAGCAAGCATAGGCATTTGTTTTATGAACAATCTCGGCAAAGAAACCATAGAAGAAAACTTCAACTTCGCAAAACAATTTTCAAAAACAAACAATAGCTTAGTATCAGTTGCGATTGCACCTCACGCAATCTACACTTGCGATACTCAACTCTACAAAGAATGCTACGAATTTGCCAAAGAAAACAATTTATACTTTCACACCCACCTTTCAGAAACGCAAAAAGAAATAGAAGACAGCATAAAACAATACGGAATGCGTCCTGTGGAATACCTAAACAGCATAGGAGTATTAGATAACAAAACAATATTGGCACATTGCGTTCATCTCTCAGAAAAAGAAGCAGAAATAATCTCACAAAACAAATCAATAATTGCACATAACCCTTGTTCCAATATGAAACTTGCCTCAGGAGTGTTTGACTCTCGTCAAGCGATGAAACACAACTGCATAATAACACTTGGAACAGACGGAAACTCCTCAAATAACAGCCTTTCAATGATAGAAGAAATGAAATTTGCAAGTCTTCTTGCAAAAGTACACTATCAAGACTCTGAGGCAGGAAATTCCGATGAAGTTTTCAAATGGGCAACCATAAACGGAGCAAAAGCAATGGGTATAAACGCAGGAGAAATCTGCGAAGGCAAAGAAGCAGACTTGTTGTTTATCAAGCTCAATGACGAAAAAATGCAACCAAACTACAACACCATTTCAAATATCATTTACTCCTCCGACACAAAGTGCATAGACAGCGTAATGTGTAACGGAAAATTCTTAATGAAACGCGGAAAGGTTGAAGGCGAAGAAGAAATAATAGAAATAGCTAAAAGATACAAACAATAGATGAAAAAGATAGCAATACTAATACTTTGTTTTACACTTAATTTTCTTGCCTTCGGACAAGGAAAAGAAAGCATTGAATGGGTAAAAGTAGAGGGAGGAACATTTCAAATGGGCTGTCAAAAAACAGAACCCGACTGCTACCCTGACGAAGAGCAACATAAGGTTAGTGTTTCTACATTTTACATCAGCAAATACGAAATAACCGTAGAGCAATTCCGCTATTACTGTCAGCAAACAGGCAAAGAAATGCCAACAGCTCCGAATTTTGGTTGG
>CALCUN010000030.1 GCA_937906975.1 uncultured Bacteroidales bacterium | reverse complement strand
AATACAAAAGCATTTCCTTCGTAGGAATGGAAAAAAATGCGGGGAAGACTCAAACACTAAACTATGTGCTTGGTCGTCTCCGCACTTTTTCTAATATAAAGCTTGCATTGACTTCAATAGGCGTAGATGGAGAAACAGTAGATATAGTAACCTCTACCTCAAAACCCGAAATAGAAATCTATCCCGATACAACCTTTATAACCTCACAAGCCCTCTATGCACAAAAAGAAATCGTTAGTGCCATAGAAGAAATTTCAAAAGAAACAACAGCATTAGGCAAACTCATTACAGCCAAAGCCATAACAAGAGGAAAAGTCCTACTTGGAGGGCCAAGCAACAACAAAAGCCTAAAAGAATTTATAGAAAAACTCACACAAACTCACGATATAACCCTTGTAGATGGAGCCTTATCAAGAAAATCCTTTGGAAGCCCCTCAATCACGCAAGCAATGATACTCTCCACAGGAGCATCACTCTCAGCATCACTTCCTGTGGTAGTAAAAAAAACCAAATTCATCTATCAAATGACACAGCTCCCACAATATAGAGAGCATTACGAAGACTTGCAACAAATAGAAAGCGGAATATACGCCATAACCCAAGAAGGAATCATAGACTTGCAAATCCCTTCCCTGATGATGATAGATAAATACAAAGACAAAATCTTTGCAAAAGGCACACGCATTTATGTAGCAGGAGCATTGAACGATAAATTCGTGCAATTCCTCAAAATACAAAAAAACATAAAAGAAATAGAAATCATAATCAAAGACTTTACTAAAATCTTTGCACAAGAAGACAACGTATTACAATACCTAAACAAAGGAGGACAAATCAAAGTCCTTGAAAAAACCAATCTAATAGCCATCACTGCCAATCCAATTTCGCCAACAGGCTATAATTTCAATAACGAAGAAATGTTAGAGGCACTCCGAAAAGAGATACCAATCAATATATATAACATAAAACAAATATAAAAATGACATTCCAACAAGCCATAAGTCAAAACCCAAGCCTACAAGCCATCTATTCACAAATGGAAATCCAAACTCCAATGGCAAGGCATTTACTATTAAACACCACATTCTCCACAAGCAAAC
Organism: uncultured Bacteroidales bacterium; assembly: GCA_937906975.1. Lineage (GTDB taxonomy): Bacteria > Bacteroidota > Bacteroidia > Bacteroidales > P3 > Onthomorpha. Next base: position 1,942 of record CALCUN010000030.1, on the reverse strand, counting down.
AATGGATAGAACAACAATGGCAAGAAATAGAAGAATGTCAAGCTCATCTCCACACCCTAAACCACCAAAACTCCCAACGCTTCTTTATGCAACTATCAAACATACACGACATAAAAGGAAGCATAAAACTCTTACAACAAAACCAAATCCTTGATGACGTATCACTATTTGAAATCAAAGCATTCTCACTAAATATCAAAAAACTAAAAAAAGACTTCCCAACAGAGCTATTTCAACTACCCGACCTACAAGAAGTAATCAATATCCTTGACCCAGAAAAATTAGAAAACCAACAATTCTATATATATTCAGCATACAGCGAAGAACTAAGCCAAGCACGCAAACTATGGCAACAAGCCAAAAACGAAGAAAACGAACAAAAAGCCCATAGCCTCTATGTCAAAACCCTTGAAATAGAACACCGCATAAGAGAAACCCTTGGCATAAAACTATTCCCATATATCCCAGCCCTATTGAAAGCACTTGACACCGTAGCCAAAATAGACCTCGCCTTCGCAAAAGCAAAACTAACAATAGAATACAACTTCAAGAAAGCCACAATCACAACCGAGAAAAAAATAAAATACCAATCCATCTTCCACCCACTAATTAAAAACTACCAACCAATAGATGTGGAAATAGGAGAGGAAAACTACCTAATTACAGGAGCAAATATGGCAGGCAAAACAATGATACTAAAAACCCTTGCCCTAAATCAACTCCTATTACAATACGGCTTTATGCTCGCCTGCGAAAAAGCCGAACTAACCCTTGTAGAAAACGTCTATACCTCCATAGGCGATGGACAAAACGAAATGCAAGGCTTATCCTCCTTTGCTTACGAGGTGAAGAACCTGCACAATATCATACAAGAAGTAAAAACAAATAAAACCTTCCTTGTACTTGTAGATGAACTTGCACGAACAACCAACCCAATAGAAGGAAAACAATTAGTAGAAGGCTTTCTAAAAGTATGCAATCAAAAAGGAAGCTTCATAGTAGTAACAACACACTATTCCAACATAGAAGCCCCATGCAAACGAATGAGAGTAAAAGGCTTTAAACACCAAGAACTAACCCCACCAATCAAAATAGAAGACATCTCAAAACACATAGACTACTCCCTAATAGAAGACAAAACCAACCAAGTCCCAACCGAAGCCCTAAACCTATGTCGTTTACTTGGCATAGACCAAGATTGGATAGGAGAGAGTTAGAGAAAAAGAAATAATAATCTCTTATAAAAGCTTTTTTAACTCCTCTATATCTGGCAGAGCATTTCTTAGCTTCTCTGGCATTTCTTCTGATGTGGTATAGGTTGCAACTCCCATAGGTTTATTGTAATCTTGAATAACAAACTCAACATAATCCTTATTAGCAGATTTACACAGAACAATGCCAATAGAAGGATTTTCGTGAGGTTTCTTTACTTTTGCATCAAGAATAGATAAATAACCCATTAGTTGACCAAGATAAGAAGTTTTAAATTCACCCGTTTTCAGTTCAACAACCACCATTGCATTTAATTCTCTATTGAAGAAAAGCAAATCAGGAAAATGCTCAACCCCATGTATTTCTAAATGATATTGATTACCTATAAAAGCAAAATCACTACCAAAAGACATAATAAACCTTTTAATGTTGTCTATTATTTGTTTCTCTACCAACCGTTCATCAACGTCAATGCATTCGCGTTCACCAATCTGCTCTACATTAATAAAATCAAGCAAATATTCATCTTTAAACATCAACACTGCCTTGCGAGCCAAAGACGCATCTGATATTGTTTTGGAGAAATTACTCGGCATCTTATCACAATGCATATAATCCTCCGCTTTGATAAGAGATGTTAATTTATCAACTTGCAAATGTTCTTCCGCTGTTTTGTGGATATAATAATAACGAGCCTTAATATCCTTTGTTCCTTCAATAATTCGTATAT
>CALCUN010000029.1 GCA_937906975.1 uncultured Bacteroidales bacterium | reverse complement strand
GTAAAAGCAGTGTTGAGTGATTTACAAGGACGAATACTAAAAGAAATAGAAATAAACACAGAGAGAATGGAAATTTATTTAAATTCTCTATCAAGAGGAGTTTACTATTTAAAAGTATTTGATGAACGTTCTACACAAACAATAAAAATAATCAAAGAATAAGAAAATTTTTTCTTTGCTTTATTTTTTTATTTCTTTACTTTATTTTTTTATTTCTTTGAAATATTTTCATAAAGCAAAGAAAAAAATAAGAGGCTGTTAAGAAATGATAATTTTTTTAATAGCCTCTTTATTTTTTCGTTATAATTTTAAAAAGATAATTGCATATATGTATTTTTTTTGGAATATTTCGTATGCGATATGTAATTGTATTTTTGTTAGATAGGGAAAAAAGTTGTAATTTTGTAAGTTCAACTTTTAATAATTATAAAAATAAAAAATTATGGGTAAATTTAGAAAAAATTGGACAATTCTATTGTTCCTTTTGTTTGGCATTCGTTTGGTGAATGCTCAGACTGAAGTAACGGTCGGAAATGGTACAGAATTGGGTCCTGCACCTGTTTTTGCAGCCTCTCCGTCAAGTTACATTCAAAGTCTGTATTTGAGTACAGAACTTCAAGCGGGTTTAATAACCTCTGTGAGTTATAATTATGGTTTGACTGATCCTATCACTGTTTCTCCTTCTTCAATTTATATGGGAGAGGTTGATAGAACTGCTTTTTATGGTGATTCTGATAGGGTGCCTGCGGATAGTCTTACACAAATGTTTTCGGGAAGTGTTACTTTCTCACAAGGTTGGGTAACAATAACTTTTGATGAGCCTTTTATCTATTCTGGAACAGGTAATTTGGTAGTGGCTTATCTAAATAACACTGCAGATTATCTTTCAGATCTTGAAGGCTATTTCTATTCATCAACTACTGATGATTATAAAACCAATCTATTATACAGAATGTATGGTACGATAAACATAAATAGTATAGGAGGTTGGGGAAATCAGCAAATGGCTCTTAACCAAAGACCAAATATTAAGTTCTCTGTTGCATCGTTAGATGGTTTTTGTTTTGCACCAGGAAATGTTTCTGTTGGTTCTATTACAGGAGAAACAGCAGTTGTAACATGGACTGCACCAGAAGGACAAAATACTTTTGGAGTTGCTTATAAAGAAACATCTTCTGATGCTTGGATTACATTGCCTAATGTTACGGGTACTACAACTACTTTAACAGATTTGGAAGGCCTTACAAATTATTCTGTAAAGGTTTGGACAATTTGTGGAGAGGGATCTTTGAGTACTGAAGTTGTTAGAACATTTACTACAAGTGTTTCTTCTTCTCAAATAGCAACTCTACCATACAATGAAACTTTTGATTCGCAAGAGTCTGTTTCTTCTTGGTTATTGGAAAATGGAAATAATGTAAATAAATGGTATTGGGGAACTGTTGAAAATAATACAACTGAACTTCCTACAAGTGGTGCTTTATTTATTTCTTCAAACGATGGTTTAGGTAATGTGTATAATAATGAAGAAGAATCAGAAGTGTTTGCAAAGAAATATATTCAATTCCCTGAGGCGTTAAACTTTAAGTTGGCTTTTGATGTTAAATGTCTTGGAGAGGTGGGCTTTGATGAATTGTATGTTCACCTTGTTGCAAATGGACAATCTGTTAATAATAGCAATTTAATAGGAACATATTCTGGTATATCAAGTTGGGAGAGACAGGAAATCCTTTTGCCTGCTTCTTATGCTAATCAAACTATGCAATTAGTTCTTCGTTGGTCTAATGACTTTATGGATGGATCGGGTCTTCCTGCTGCGGTAGATAATATTTCTCTTACTGCTATGACTTGTGGAATGGTGAATGGTTTGGCAGTTGCTTTTGATGAAAATGAAGAAGGTGTTATTGCTGAGGTTTCTTTCTCTAATGCAAACCCTGCTGTTGATTCTTATATTGTAGAGTATGCACTTAATGGAACAGACAGCTGGACTTCTCTTACGGTTGATACAACTATTGCAGAAATTACAGGGTTGCCTTATGCTACTTCTTATTCTGTTAGAGTTAAAGTGTTATGTGAAGATGGTTCTATGAGTGAATATTCAGAAACTATAACGTTTACTACTCCTTGTGGTATGATTACTTCTTTCCCTTGGACAGAAGGTTTTGATAATTCTTTTGTTACTCCTGAAGGATTGGGTAATGCTGAGGCTCCTCTTTGTTGGGTGCAATTTACAAGAGATGATTATTATATGTGGGATCGTAATACTGTATATCCTTCTTCTGGAAGTGGTTGTTTAAGAGGTATGAATAGCGCATATTCTTCTGATGCAAATGCGTGGATGATTTCTCCTGCAATGCAGTTTACAGGTGGGGAAATGCTTGTCTTCAAAATGAAAAGACAATATGAATCTCATATTGCTAAATTGAAAGTTTATACATTATCAGAAACAGAAGAACCTCTTTCTACTATAAGTGATACTTCTCGTTTCCAATTAGTAAGATCGATAGAATTATCAGGTCCTGGAGCTGAATATACTACTTATGAAGTGGGATTATCTTCTCTTCAAGGTCAAGGTAGATTTGCTTTTGTTTTTAGTGAACCTGCAAATACTTTATATATTGATGATGTAAGCGTTGAGGTTCTTCCTGATTGTCCAAATGTGTATGGAGTAACTGCACAAAGAGTTGGAACAAATAGTGCTTCTGTTAATTTCGATACTTCAAATGGAAATAACTCTGGTTGGGTTATTGCTTATGGACAAGCAAACTCTGAGGCTGATTTTAATCCTGAAACAGTGCCTGCAAACCAACAAATAACTATAACTTCTGCTGATCAATTACCGTATATAGTAGAAGGATTAACTTCTGGTGCTTATTATTTTGCTGTTAAACAAGATTGTGACGGAGCTTATTCTCCTGCTGTAAGCGTGTTTATTCCTGTTGTTAATGCTATTCCATACACACAAAACTTCGATTCAAACGTTGCTGCTGAATGGGACTTAGGATTGTATAGTGGAACTAATAAATGGGTAATAGGAACTGCTACAAGTAATTCAGAATCTCCTGGAAGTTCAATGTATATTAGTGATAATAATGGAGATAGTAATACATATACCTTTACTTCTCAATCAAGATCATACGCTGTAACTTACATTTCATTTGGACAAGCTCCTCAATTTACTCTTACTTATGATTGGAAAGCTATGGGACAAACAATTGGTATATCAGCATACGACTATGGAAAGGTTTATCTTCTTCCAGATTCTATGAATATCTCAACTTCTCAAACAATTAATAACTCTTATGCTATAAGTGGTGATCTTGTTGGTCAAAATACATGGCAAAGTGATACAATAGAAATAGATGCTACTTATGCTAACTCGGTTAGAAAATTAGTGTTTGCGTGGTATAACAATTCTTCAACAGGTACTAACCCTGCTTTGGCAATAGATAACGTTTCATTAGTAGAGGGTAACTGTGGACAAGTAGTTAATTTGAGTGTAGAGTATGCTCAGGGTGCAGAAGGTATAGATGCAACTGTGTCTTTTGATGATTATTCTCAAAATGCTTCATACGTTATAGAATATAAATCAGAGTTTGATGCAGATTGGACTGTAATGACATCTACAACTCAAGAGCAAGTAATAACAGGTCTTGACTTTAATACAGAATATTCTTTCAGAGTTGCTGTTGTTTGTCAAGATGGAAGTCAAACAGATTATACTGAAATCTCAGCACAAACACCTTGTGGAGCTATCTCGCAACTTCCTTGGGGAGAATCGTTCAATATTACACCTGATGAATGTTGGATTTTAAGAAAAGGTGCTTTGACAGACACTGTATATACAAATGACTTACAAATACCAACTTCTTATGAAAGTCCATGGACATTCGATGCTACTAATGCAGTAGGTGGAATAAGCAATGGAAGAATGCAAGCCTACGTATATGGAACAACTGCGAAATTCTGGTTGATTTCTCCAACTATAAATATACCAACAGAAGGAGTTTATGAATTAAGCTTAGATGTTTTAGCTCGTAGGACTATGGACGATGTTGCTCCTGCTCCTGCACCAGATGATAAATTTGTGGTTTTAGTATCTACTGATAATGGTATTAGTTGGACAACATCAAATGCTATAATCTATACAGATTCTGATGCTGATACTACTCGTGATTTTGCTGATTTCAATCAAACTCCAACAAGAGTTAAATTTAAATTAGAAAATGCAGAAGGTGTAGCATATTCTGGATTTGTAAGATTTGCATTCTATGTAGAAAGTACTCAATCTAACGGAAGCAATTATGTGTTTATAGATAATATTGCTGTAAATCAATGGTCAGATTGTGAATCTCCAATCAACCTTTCTGTAAGTGATGTTACTAATAATACAGTTCTATTAACATTCCCTCAAAACGAAACAATGGAAGGTTATGAATATGTTGTAGTACCACAAGGTGGAAGCATTGATGCAGCAACACCGGTAGAAGTTGCAGAAAGTCCTGTTGTGATAGATAACCTTGAATCAGAAATGAATTACACTGTTCATTTAAGAGCAATTTGTAGCGAAACATCTGTTTCACCTTGGTCAGTAGGAGTGTCATTTACAACTACACCAGACCCAACACCAGTACCATATACTTGTGATTTTGAATTTGAACAAGGACAAGCAACAGGTTGGTTGTTGAAAAACGGAGTTTGTGCTAATAGATGGGTTGTTGCAAATCCTTCTTCATTAACATCAGGAGCGTTATTTGTTTCAGGAGATAATGGAGTAAGTACAAATTATGGTAGTGGTATTTCTGTGATAGTAGCAGAAAAAGTATTCTCATTCGGAGAATCAGACTCTATTGCAATAAGTTTTGACCTTACAGTAGGAGGAGAAGTAATAGGAAATGAAGTTTACGATTATCTAAAAGTATTCTTCGTTCCAGAAAGCACTGCTTTTGAACCTGCATTAGAATATCCACTTCCATCATTTGCTAATGCAAGCTATGGACAAGGTATAATATTGACAAATGCAGAAGGAGGAAATTATGTAGCTAACCAAACAACAACAGTAAACATTGCATTGCCAACACCACAAGAGCCAAGAAAATTAGTATTTGTTTGGGTTAATGACGAATCAATGGGAGTTCAACCAGGAGCTATTATAGATAATTTCAGTATTACAGAAATAAATCCAGAAGTTCCTTGCTTTGCTCCTGTAAACCTTGTAGCAGAACAAGCATTTGATACAATCAATGTATCTTGGCAAGCAGCAGGAAGTGAAACACAATGGGAATTACAATTAGACGAAACAGAACCAATAATTGTTAATGCACCAGCACATCAACTTACAAACTTAGCAAACGGAGAACACACAGTTAAAGTTAGAGCAATATGTTCAGAAGGAACTTACTCTGAATGGGCAACATTAGATTTTGTAAAACAAGTAATATTACCACAAATTGCAACAACAGATGCAACAAATATTACAGACAACTCTGCAACATTAACAGCAACATTAACTGTTGGAAACGAAGAAATAAGTTCAGTAGGATTTAAATACAGAGTTACAAATCAAGAAGAATGGACTATTGCAAACTACACAGGAGAAAACTTTGCTGCAATCACAGTTGAAATATCAGGACTTGCAGCAGCAACAGAATATGAGTTTAAAGCATTTGTTACTTGTGGCGAAAATGAATACGAAGCAGAAGTAAGAACATTTACAACACTTGCTTCATTACAAGATGCCTTAAGCAACACAATGACAATAAACCTATATCCAAATCCAGCTAAGTATGTTAGTACATTAAACATATCAGACTTAAATTCAGATGCGACAATTACAATAGCAAATCTTAAAGGTCAAATCTTAATGAAAGAAGATATAAAAGCAAATACTACAACTTACGAAATAGATTTATCAGAATTTGCAAGCGGAGTATATTATATAAATGTATTATCCGAAGGTAAAGTTGTAACTAAGAAACTAATAGTAGAATAGTTTAATTCTCAAATACATAAAGCGGAGTAGATTGAAATAAATCTACTCCGCTTTTATTTTTCTCTAAGAATAAAGATTGCAATATTTACAAATAAATCATTAAGTTTTATTAATTTTGCACACTATGAAGACAATAGTAAGCGGAATGCGTCCCACAGGCAACCTACATTTAGGTAATTATTTTGGGGCTTTAAGAAATTTTATACAATTACAAGAAAAAGAAAACTGTTTCTTTTTTATAGCAGATTATCATTCTTTGACTACTCATCCTAACCCACAGGATTTACATCAAAAAGTAAAGACAATATTAGCACAATACATAGCATGTGGATTAGACCCTGAGAAAGCAACAATTTATATTCAAAGTCAAGTTCCCGAAACAGCAGAACTCTATATGTTTTTGAACATGAATGCTTATTTAGGCGAGTTAGAAAGAGTTACTTCTTTCAAAGACAAAGTCAGACAAAACCCTCAAAACGTTAATGCTGGACTTTTGACCTATCCAACCCTTATGGCAGCAGATATAATCTTGCATAAAGCAACCCATGTACCAGTTGGAAAAGACCAAGAACAACACTTGGAAATGACACGTACCTTTGCAGGAAGATTTAACCGCATGTACGGAGTAGATTACTTTCCAGAACCAGTAGCATACAACTTTACAGGAGAGCTAATCAAAGTTCCGGGATTAGATGGTAGCGGAAAAATGGGTAAAAGCGAAGGAGAAGGCAATGCAATCTTTCTTACAGATGAGCCAAGCGTGTTAAAGAAAAAAATAATGAGAGCAAAAACCGACTCAGGCCCACAAACACCAAACTCAGAAAAGACAACAGAGGTAGAAAACCTATTCTCACTATTAAAACTTGTGTCAAAAGATGAGGTAATCAAAGAATTTGACAGACAATATGCCGATTGCACCATAAGATATGGCGATTTGAAAAAACAATTAGCCGAAGATATGGAAAATTTCGTATCACCATTAAGAGAAAGAATAAAAGAAGTGGAATCAGACACAGCATATCTTTCAAAAATAGCAAAACTTGGAAACGAAAAAGCAAGAGAATCAGCAATCAAAACCCTTAAAGAAGTTAGAGAAATCATAGGATTTAGAAATATATAGTTAAACAAATAAAACAAAATAATATGTCAGGACATAATAAGTGGTCAACCATTAAAAGAAAAAAAGGAGCATTAGATAGCAAACGCTCAAAAATATTTTCAAAAATCATAAAAGACATCACAGTTGCTGTAAAAGAAGGTGGTCCAGACCCAGATTCTAACGCAAGATTACGTTTAGCAGTTGCCAATGCAAAGGGAGCAAATATGCCAAAAGACACTTTGCAAAGAGCAATCAACAAAGCAGGCGACAAAAACACAGCATCATTACAAGAACTTACCTTTGAATGTTACGCACCTCACGGAATAGCAGTTTTTGTTGAATGTTTAACAGACAATAACAACCGTTCCGTAGCAGCAGTACGTTCAGTATTCAATAAATTCGGAGGAACAATGGGAACAAACGGCTCATTAGGTTTCATTTTCCAAAGAAAAGGAGTATT
>CALCUN010000028.1 GCA_937906975.1 uncultured Bacteroidales bacterium | reverse complement strand
AACGGAGGATAAAAATCTGAAACAAAGTCTTTGAAAAAAAATCCTAAGAAAAAATTTAAAAATCCTAAGAAAAAATTCAAAAAAGCTAAGAAAAAATTTGAAAAAGCAAAGAAAAAAAAGGAAGGCTTAATTTCTCCCTTTTTTATGTTTTAATATGCACTTATTATCGGTTGTTCCTCCCAATTTATACTTTTGTTGGCTGTTTCAACATCTATAAATTCAAAGTCATTTAGCCATTTTTTCAACTTTTCCTCTGCTCCCCTCACACCTGCAAGTCTGCGGAACTGCACAAAATAAGGTAAACCTTCAATCTTTGTCTTAGTTGAATCAATGTCGCTTAAATGAATATAAGCCATTGTATAAGGAGATTTATTTGTAGTATGTTTTATGATACTATAAGGAAACAAACGAAAATACCCTCCCCCTGTAAAACCAATGCTTTTACCAAAGAAGTTAAATGTAGTTGTAGGGAATTCTTTAATTATTCCGTTTCTTAATTCTATTCTATGAGGGAGTTCTAGGTTTGTAGTTTGTCCTCCTGAAAAATGACCTATTGGAGTTAGAGAACTATCTATTTCTATTCCGTTTTCTATTAATTGTTCTAAGTATTCAGGTTTTGAAAGTGAAAAATCTGGCGAACGATATTTGTTTACCTTTTTTCCTGTTATTTGCTCAATAATATCTATGGATTTTTTTAAATCTTGCGAAAACTCTTTAATAGATTGTGTATGTACAAGCGTATGCTTATAGGAATGTGTACCTATATCATATTTTTCTGCTATTCTTTTTATCATAAAAGGATATTTTTCTGCTGTATATCCAAGCACAAAGAATGTCGGATGTATGTTTGCTTTTTCTAAAACCGACATCATTTGTTCAAAACTTGCTTCAAATTCAGAGGCTTTTTGTGATATAATTAAAGTCTCTTTATTTACTGAAACTGTTTCAAACTCAAAATCTACTGTAAATATCCTTTTTTGCATTCTTATAATAATTAAGGACATTTGCTATTACACAAATGTCCTTTATATTTTAATTTTGAAATTCTTATTCGTAAATTTCGTGTTTGTATGCTTTTAGTGTGTTGTCTAAAAGTGCAACTATTGTCATTGGTCCAACGCCTCCTGGTACGGGTGTAATGGCTGAGCATTTTGGTGCTACTTCATCGTATTTTACATCACCTATTATTTTGTAGCCTTTTTCGTTATCTGCTGGTACTCTATGTATTCCAACGTCTACTATCACAGCTCCTTCTTTTACCATATCGGCTGTAAGAAATTCTGGTTTGCCTATGGCTACGATTATAATGTCTGCTTGAAGGCATATTTCTTTTAGGTTTTGTGTTTTAGAGTGGCACATTGTTACGGTGCAGTTTGCTTTCTTTGAGTTACGACTCATAAGAATTGAAATCGGTGTACCTACTATGTTGCTACGTCCTAAAACTACGCAGTGTTTACCTTCTGTTTCTATGTTGCTTCTATCTAAAAGTTTCTTTATACCGTATGGTGTTGCTGGTATGTAAGATGGTAAGCCTATCATCATTCTTCCTTCGTTTGTTGGGTGGAAACCATCTACGTCTTTTGCTGGAGAGATTGATTCTAAAACTTTTCTTTCTGATATATGTTTTGGTAATGGCAATTGTACTATATAGCCATCTACTTCTGGGTCATTGTTTAAGAAGTCTAATGTTTCTAAAAGTTCTTTCTCTGATATTGTTTCAGGAAAACGATATACTGAAGATGTAAAGCCCACTTCTTTTGATTGTTTTTCTTTGCTTGCAACGTAAGACAAGCTTGCTCCGTCCTCTCCTACGATTACCGCAACTAAATGTGGTGCTCTTTTTCCTGCATCTAATAAGTCAGATACTTCTTTTTTAATTTCTTCTTTAATTGTTTTGGCAACAATTCTGCCATCAATCAAAATTGGTTGTTTTGTGTTTTCCATAAGTCTATCTTCTTCTTATATTTCTCATAGCGTTTAGTTTTCCGCTACTCATCATCTTCATCATTTTTCTTGTTTCTTCAAATTGCTTCATTAAACGGTTTACTTCTTCTATTGAAGTACCGCTTCCTTTTGCAATTCTACGTCTTCTTGAAGTGTCAATCTTTGTAGGGTTCTTTCTTTCGTAAGGAGTCATTGAGCCAATGATTGCTTCAATTCCTTTGAATGCGTCATTGTCTATTTCAACGTCTTTCATCATTTTTCCCATTCCTGGAATCATTCCTACAAGGTCTTTTAAATTACCCATTTTCTTAATTTGGGCAATTTGAGATAAAAAGTCGTTAAAGTCAAATTCGTTAGATTTTATTCTTTTGTTTATCTTGCGAGCTTGTTCTTCGTCATATTGTTCTTGGGCTTTTTCAACGAATGAAACAATGTCCCCCATTCCCAAAATTCTATTCGCCATACGGTCTGGGTGGAACACATCTAAATCATTCATCTTTTCACCTAACCCAACAAACTTAATAGGTTTATTGACAACGTGCTTAATTGTTAATGCAGCACCGCCTCTGGTATCACCATCAAGCTTAGTTAGAATTACACCGTCAAAGTCTATTACATCGTTGAACGCTTTCGCTGTATTGACTGCGTCTTGTCCTGTCATAGAATCGACAACGAAAAGAGTTTCTGTTGGGTTTATTGCTTTTTTGATGTTAGAAATTTCGTTCATCATTTCTTCATCAACTGCCAAACGCCCTGCTGTATCGACAATTACTACACCTATTGATTTGCTCTTTGCGTATGTGATTGCTTCTTTTGCTATTGAAACAGCGTCTTTGCTATCTTCTTTTGCAAATACTTCAACTCCAATTTGCTCTCCTAAGACTTTTAATTGGTTTATCGCTGCTGGTCTATATACATCACAGGCTACTAAAAGCACTGATTTGTTTTTCTTTGTTTTTAGAAAGTGTGATAGTTTTGCAGAGAAGGTTGTTTTACCGCTACCTTGCAACCCTGACATCAATATCACGGCTGGATTTCCGTTTAGATTAACTCCTTGTGCTTCTCCTCCCATTAAAGAGGCCAACTCATCGTGAACGATTTTCACCATTAACTGTCCTGGCTCTACTGAGGTCAAAACATCACGTCCTAATGCTTTTTCTTTTACTGTTGCACAAAATTCTTTTGCTATTGCATAGCTTACGTCAGCATCAATCAAGGCTTTGCGAACCTCTTTTAAAGATTCTGCAATATTTATTTCTGTTATTTTGCCTTTACCTTTTATGATTTTAAAGGCTTTGTCAAATTTCTCCGATAAATTCTCAAACATTGTCTTTTTATTTTGAATTTGCAAATATATGGATTTTTATTCGTAAAGTAAGTATTTCGCTCTTATTTTCTTAAACTTTTCAATGTCTTTTTGCCAACTAAGCCTTATTTCTTGCTCACTAAGACCGCTTTCTATTTGTTTTCGTAGTTTATCTGTGCCTGCAAGTTTATCAAAAAATAATGTAAAGAAATCTGATTTTTTTCCTAAGGAATCATAAAATATTCCTAAGAAAAAAAAATTTAATTCTTTGCTTTTTATCTCCAAGTCTTTCATGCCATAACACTTCACTCCTTTGTAGGGTGGATTGTCGCTAACTCCTTTGATTGCGCGTGGTGTAAAGGAAAATGTTGTGTCTGTAAATTCTGGGCAACCTATGATTTCAAAAGGTGTATCTGTGCCTCGTCCTACGCTTACTTTTGTTCCTTCAAAAAAGCATAAAGATGGATATAATTCTATGGCTTTTGGTGTTTGTAAATTAGGACTTGGTGCAACGGGTAGTTTATATGCTTCTTGCATATCGTGATGCCAATTCAAAAGTTTTATCACTTGCAAATCACATTTAACACCTTCCTTTAACCACCCTTCGCCATTTATCATTTGTGCATACTCTCCTATTGTCATTGCGTGCAAAACAGGAATTGTGTGCATACCAACGAATGATTTAAACATAGGCTCTAAAACAGGACCATCAATATAATCATTAGGATTTGGCCTATCCAAAACTATTATCTTACAATTATTTTCCGCACAAGCCTCCATTGCGTAATGAAGTGTGGAAATATATGTATAAAACCTACAACCTACATCTTGCAAATCAAACAAAATCACATCGCAATCTTTCATTTGTTCTTGCGTAGGCTTTTTATTTTTTCCGTATAGCGAAACAATAGGTAGTCCTGTCTTTGAATCCACAGAATTTTTCACCACTCCACCCGCTTCAACGTTACCTCTAAATCCGTGTTCGGGTGAAAAAACCTTAACAACATTAACATCTAAGGCAAGAAGTGTGTCTAATAGATGTACCAATTCGCCTTTTGCATTATGTACAACGCCTGTTTGATTGGTTAAAAGTGCAACTTTTTTTCCTTTTAACAAACAAAGGTATTCTTCAAAGCGTTCTGCTCCTGTGATTACTTTGTTTTGAGCCTTTGCTGTAAAGCATAACAAAGTCAAAACAAGCAATAGAAAAGTATGTTTTTTCATTTTTTAAGTTTTTTATAGTGCAAATATATCAAAAAATGCGTTTTTTTCTTAGGAATTTAAAAAAATCTTTTTACTTTTGCACAAGATTCTTATTTAATATTTATCAAAAATACAGGAAAGCATTATTTCAAAATGCTTTTGTTTAGCAATAATATTTATGTATAGTAAAACTCAATTAGAACAGCAGTCATTAGATGAACTAAAACAAACAGCTAAGGAATTAGGTCTAACGAAAGTTTCTCGTTTAAGTGCACAAGATTTGATATATAAAATCTTGGACTTTCAAGCTCAAAAAGAAGTTTCAGAGCCTACGGAAGAAAAACAAGAAACTCCAAAACGCAAAACTCGCGCTCGCATAAAACCTAAACCAATAGCGGAAAGCAATGTCAAAAAAGAAAATAGCGAATCAATCAAAGCTAAGAAACAAAAGAGCGTAAAGTCAGATGAAATCGTAATCAATGATTTGAAACTTGCAGACATTCCAGAAATTCCACAAATAGACGATGTTGTAATTCCAGATTTTAATCCGACAGTAAAATTAACTAAATCTGAACCTATAAAGAAAGAAAAAGAAATTGTCAAAGAAGAAGAAATTATAGTAAAAGAAAAAGTTAAGCCAGCGGAATTAGAACTTGAAAAAACAGAGGAAACAACCGAAACTCCTACCCAAGAAGAAAAAGAAATCATAGCGGAAGAACCACCTATAGAAAAGAAACCTATTTTTAATTTTGAAACAGAGGGCTTAGTAACAGCCGAAGGAGTTTTGGAAACAATGCCAGATGGATATGGCTTTTTACGTTCTTCTGACTACAATTACTTAAACTCTCCTGATGATATTTACGTTTCACAATCACAAATCAAATACTTTGGTTTAAAAACAGGAGATACTATTGAGGGAACTATACGTCCACCAAAAGATGGCGAAAAATATTTTCCACTTGTTAAAGCCTTAAAAGTAAATGGTAAACAAGCTGAACTTGTAAGAGATAGAATACCTTTTGATTACTTAACCCCACTTTTCCCTGAAGAGAAATTTGAACTTTGTCATCACGCAGCAGAATCACTTTCCACAAGAATAATAGACCTTTTCACACCAATAGGAAAAGGACAACGTGCCTTGATTGTTGCACCTCCAAAGACAGGTAAGACAACCTTACTTAAAGAAGTTGCAAACGCCATTGCGGCAAATCACCCTGAGGTTTATTTAATCGTACTTCTTATAGATGAAAGACCAGAAGAAGTAACCGATATGCAAAGAACAGTAAACGCAGAGGTAATTGCCTCAACATTTGACGAACCTGCTGAAAGACATGTGAAGATTGCAAACATCGTATTAGAGAAAGCAAAACGTATGACAGAATGTGGACATGATGTTGTAATAGTTCTTGACTCTATAACAAGACTTGCAAGAGCTTACAACACAGTTGCACCAGCCTCTGGAAAAGTTCTTTCAGGTGGTGTTGAAGCAAACGCATTGCAAAAACCAAAACGTTTCTTTGGTGCAGCAAGAAACATAGAAAATGGAGGTTCTCTAACAATCATTGCAACAGCTCTTACAGAAACAGGCTCAAAGATGGACGAAGTGATTTTTGAAGAGTTCAAAGGAACAGGAAACATGGAGCTTCAACTTGACAGAAAGCTTGCTAACAAACGTATCTACCCTGCAATAGACCTTGTTGCTTCATCTACAAGACGTGATGACTTACTTCACAGCAAAGTAATATGGGATAGAATGCTTATACTTCGCAATCACATTGCAGATATGACACCACAAGAAGCAATGGAATTGATTAAAGGAAGAATGAATAACACAGAAACAAATGAAGAATTCCTTTTAGGAATGAATGGATAATAAAAAAACAATTACAA